>CAMPIC010000602.1 GCA_946886185.1 uncultured bacterium | reverse complement strand
GAATCGCATCCTCGCGCTTGAGCGAGAGTTGCTTGACCAACGCTTCGAGCTGATCGCGCGCCTCGGAGATGGAGGGGCATCGCTGCGCGGCATCCTTGCGCGTCATCGATTCGATCAACTGGAGCAGATCTCCCGGGATGTCGGGACGGAGCGAGGCGAGCGGCGGAATCTCTTCGTTCAACACGCGGTGCAGCACGAGCGGATAGGACTCGCCAGTGAATGCGCGGGCACCGGAGAGGATCTCATATCCTACGAGCCCGGTGGAGAAGACGTCGGTGAGCTGATCGACGCTCGCTCCGCGGGCCTGTTCCGGCGACATGTACGCGGGGCTGCCCATGACCGACCCCGCCGCGGTCAAGGTGCTGCTCTCCGCGGTCTCGCGCGCCAGTCCGAAATCCATGACCTTGATCACGCCGTTCGCGGTGATCATCAGGTTGGCCGGCTTGATGTCGCGGTGAATGATGTCGCGCGCATGGGCCGCCTCCAGCCCGCGGCATACATCGCGCAGCACCAGGATGGCGATCGGGATGGGGAAGGGGCCGCGGAGCTGGAGGATCTGCTTCAGATCCATCCCCTCCACGTACTCCATCGCGATGTAATGAACCTCTCCCTCCCGGCCGAACTCTATGACCTGCACGGTATTCTGGTGTTGGAGATGGGCGGCGTGACGCGCTTCACGCTCGAAACGGGCGATCAGGTCCAGATCGGCGGCGAGATGAGGATGGAGAGTCTTCACGACCACGACCCGTCCCAGGGAGGACTGGACCGCGCGGTAGACCGTGCCCATCGCGCCGGCGCCCAGACGCTCCGAGATCTGGAATCCTCCCAGAGTCGAAGGAATGTTCATCGGGTCCTCATCCGTGGTCGCCGATCCGATGTCGCCGCCTGTCTTTGCGCCGGTCCGTGGTGCGACGATCGAGGAACCGTCGTCGCCCTGTCAAGGTCGCCTCGCGCGGCAGGAGGCCGGAATCGGCGCCGCAGGGAGTCTTGCGTTAACCGGGTGTGCCGAGGAGACTGCAGAGGGGACTGCGGAGCTACCGCGCAACCCCGGTCCCGATCCAGAGACGAGAGGCCATGAGTCAAGGCGTGCCCCCTGATCCCTATCGCACCGTGGCGCAGCTCGTACCCGGGCAGCGGTTCCTGCAGCGCTACACCCTGACGCGGATTCTCGGCCGGGGCGGATTCGGGGTGGTCTGGCTGGCGCACGACGACGAGCTCCAGATGGACGTGGCGATCAAGTTCCTGTCCGAGATGATCGTCAACAATCCCGAAGCGGTCGACGACCTCAAGCGCGAGACCCGCTACAGCCTGCGCCTGACGCACCCGAACATCGTCCGCATCTACGGGTTTCTGCAAAGTCCGGATCTGGCCGGCGTCTCCATGGAGTACGTGGACGGGGGAACTCTCTCCGCCCTCAAGGTGGAGCGTCCCCATCGCTGCTTCGAAGTCGACGATCTCGCTCCCCTCGTGTCGAAGCTGTGCGACGCGCTGCAGTACGCCCACACCCGCGTCAAGGTGGCGCATCGCGATCTCAAGCCTGGCAACCTCATGGTGGACTCGAGCGGGGATCTCAAGGTGGCCGACTTCGGGATCTCGCGGAGCATCAGCGACACGCAGACCGCCCTCACGCACACCGCCGCTTCCGGCACTCCCGCATACATGAGTCCGCAACAAATGATGGGGGAACGGTCGCAGGTGACCGACGACATCTACTCCCTGGGCGCGACGCTGTACGATTTGCTGGCCGGGAAACCGCCGTTCTATCAGGGCAACGTCGTCGAACAGGTGCGTGAGTCGAATCCGGTATCGATCGCAGCGCGGCGCGCCGACCTCGGGATCCCTGGAGCCCCCATTCCGGCGGAATGGGAGACGGTGATCGCGGCCTGCCTGGAAAAGAGAGCGGAGGATCGCCCGCAATCGGCCGCGGAGGTAGCGGGGCGCCTCGGCCTTCCGATCCACGAGCAATGGCGCGAGGCGACTCCTCTGGGCACGCCTCGCGGAGCGGGAGATCCGGGTTATTCGACACCTACCTCGCGGGGGACGCCGCCGGACAATCGGCTCCTGACGCCTACGCAGAGCTCGCACGCCGCTCGGGCGCTCGATCCGACGCGGAACGAGAGCGTGGGAGCGCGGGATCGGAGCGCCGGGGATCTCTCGGATCGAGGGGAGAGAGGATCCGCGCCGGGCTCTCTCGCCGATTCGAGTGCGTCAGGCCGGCGCGTTCGCTCCGGCTCGGGAGCGCGCAATGCGGGGATCGCGATCGCGGCCGTCGCGCTCCTCGTGGCCGGCTTCTTCGGCTGGAAGAGTTTCTCCGGCGGGAGTCTCGCGCCGCGCGGAGCGGACGTCGCGGATCGTGCCACGGAGCGCGCTACGAACGATCTCGCGCGACGTTCTCAGCAATCAGGGGCGCCGAGCGATCGTGTCTCCGACTCTTCTCCATCAGACGGAGAAGCGGACGCCGACGCGCACACAGGTGAGAGCGCAGGTGCAGGTGCGCCGGGAGAGGCCGATTCGGAGGCGAATGGGTCATCCGCCTCACGCTCCGGTGTAGAGAGCGCAATCCCGTCCGGGTCCACGACGCCGAACCAGGATCTGGGCTCACAGGACGCTCCGCAGACGCAGGCATCGCAACAGCAGACAGAGGCAACGACGCAGACGCAGCCAGCGGCAACGCAGCCCAAGGGACCGACCGAGGTCGAGCTCGCGCGCGCGATCGAGTCGGCCATCGATCGTCAGGATTGGGATGGCGCGGATCGGCAGCTCGCTCTTTTGCAGACGACGCATCCGGGCGCGGGGAC
>CAMPIC010000601.1 GCA_946886185.1 uncultured bacterium | reverse complement strand
GAGGTCGTGCATTCGTCCGGCGCGCCGTCGACCGCGCTGCGCATCTCCGACGGGGCCGGTCCAGGTGGGAGAGGTGGAGCCGTAGATCCCCACCACGGGTACGCCCGCGGCCTGCGCGAGATGGAGCGCTCCCGAATCGTTGGAGACGACGCCCCGCACGCGCGAGAGGTTGGCGAGCGTCGCGCGCAGGTTCCACTCCCCCGCGGTGGAGCAGCTCCGCTCCCCCGCGAGACTATCCGAGAGAAGGCTCGTGAGCTCGCGTTCGGCTTCGCCTCCGATCCAGATGACCTCCCAACCGACGGAGAGTAGGAGCCCGGCCAGCCCGCGAAAGCTCGACGCCGGCCATCGCTTCGTCTCACCGTAGGTGGCGCCGGGAGCGAGCGCGATGACACGGTCCGGATTCATGCCGGACAGATTCCACCAGACGTCCGCTGCCGCGATCTCTTCGACCGAGAGGGGCAAACGCATCGGGGGATGCGGATCGAGCGGCTCTCCGCCCAGGCGCCGCCGGGTCGCGTCGGCCAGCTCCCAGTACTGATCGCGGAGATGGCGCACGCGGGTGCGCCCGGACACGGGATCGGTGAGCAGAATCCGGCGCATCTCGCTCGACCATCCGACCCGCACGGGGATCCCGGCCAGAGCGGGAAGCAGCATCGAGGAAAACGAAGGAGGCAGGACGAGCGCCGCATCGAAACCATGCGCGCGCAGCCGGCGCGACTCGCGAAGGACGTTGCTGCGCCCTCTCCCCATGCGCAGCGGTGGGAGAAGCTCGAATGGCTCTTCCACTCCCTGCCACAGGCTCCAGGTGCGCGGCGCCGCCTGGAGCGCGATCGACCATACGGGAAGCGCGCGCGCCAACGCGAAGACGGCGGGAGTCGCCATCACTCCGTCGCCGATCCAGTTCGGCATGCGTACCAGGAGCCGCCGCCGCGAGGACGAAACATCATTTCGCGCGTCGGCGGAACCCGCGTCGGGGAAGCGTTCCACGATCACTCCATCTCCGGCTCGACACCGGAGCCGGAAGGAGGCGCTTCGATCCCCTCTTTCGCGAGCAGAGCCAACACTCCTTCCACTTCCTGACGGCGCGGCGTGTTCGGCTCGAGCTCGAGGTAGCGCCGCAGCGCCGCGGCGGCGAGCAGCTTCTTGTCCTGTTGGAGGAAGCAGCGGGCCAGCTCGTAGTGCGCCGCCGCGAAGTCGGGACGCAGCGCGATGGCCCGGCGATACATCGTCTCCGCGCGCACGAACACGTTGAGCTCGAAGAGCGCCCGGGCATAGTTGTACAGCACTTCCGGAGAATCGGGACGCCGATCGAGCACGCTTTGAAAGATGCGCGCGGCCTCTTGCCACTCTCGTTCCAGCAAGTAGATCGATCCGAGATTGTTGGCCAAAGCGTCCGACTCAGGATCGAGGCGCACCCCCATCTCGAAGAGAATCATCGCAGCCCGGCGATCTGCGTGCTCCGCGTAGAGACTGCCCAGTCCGGAGAGGAACGCACCCAGCTCCGGCGCCGGCTGCAAGGAAGCGAGCTCCTCGCGCGTGAGCGGTTGCCGCCATGCCGACTCCGGCGAGAGCTCGAACAGTCGATACGCGACTGGATCCCCATACTCCGCCACGATCCTTCCATCGGTCGCGAGGCGTTGATAGAAGTGCCGCGGGACGGCGGCATCGCGCTCCAAGTTCTGGCGGAGCTGCGTCTCCGACACCAGCACGAAGCGAAACCCGGCGTACCAGCGCGACCAGTAGGCGAAATCGTAGCGTTCAGGAGTGCGGCTGTCCCGCGGAAGCGTGAACGTGGCGCGCATGCTCTCCGCGCCGGGAAGCGCGCGTTCGAGAAGGCACAAGTCACCGGGCTCCATGCGCTGCTGCAAGGTCTGAAGGATCGCCGGAGCGAGATTCGGGGTCGCGAACGCGCTTCGCCGATCCTGGATCGCCTGCGTCGTGGCGAGTCCGACGAGGAGCGCCACGGCCAACGCCCGATAGAGCCAGCCGGGACGCGGATCGCGGGCGCGCGGCAAGATCGCCACCGCAACGCTCGCGGTCAGGATCCAGAGCGGCATGGCGCTCGCTTGCACGGCGCCGGGATGTCGCACTCCGGCAACCGCCGGTAGACACCGGAGCAGCACGAAGAGACCGGCGATCCAAATCGCGAGCCCGCTGCGGCCCCGCCGCAGCAGGGCCAGGCACGTGATGAGGGCGCCGATCCAGATCCAGAGGAGGATCGGCTCGCCGAACAGCATCTCTGCGAGCGACGCGGTGCCGAACGCGCCGCTCAGGAGCGGCCACCCTCCCTCTCTCATCCACTCCACACCGACGTCGCCCACCACGCCCGCCAGATCGACGAGGCGCGATACGTCGAGCACCAGACCGAGGCTCGCGGCGATCGCGAACGTCGACAGAATGCGAGCTCCGGACGCGCCCGCCATACGAATCGATGCCAGGTAGACGATCACCGCCGGCCACGCGAATGGCGCCCAGGCGAGGAGCGCGCCTGCGGGAAGACCGTCCAGGACGCCGGCTCCGATCGAGATCCTTGTCTGTTCGCGACCTGCGACGAGATCGAGCAGACGCCAGGTCATCCAACCGAGGATCAACGCCGCCGGAAGCGCCGCGGAGAGCGAGGTGACGGCGCCCCCCACCATCGGAGAGAGCGCGAGAAGCAGAAGCGCGAGCGCGCGAATCACGAGCGCGGTCAGATCGACTCCGCGCGTCCAATCCTCGGGCGCCGCCGCGGGCGTCGATCGGAAAGCGGCATCCGCCCTGCTCGCGCCGGAAGCGGTCGCCAGACGCGCGATGCGCACCGC
>CAMPIC010000600.1 GCA_946886185.1 uncultured bacterium | reverse complement strand
CTTCTGCTCGGCCGTCAGCACCTCGGCGGTGGGGCTTTCGAGGATCTTCTTCTTACGCGCATCCGTCCAACGTCCGCCCGCGATCGGTTCGCCCGCGAGATGGAAGACCACCTCCACGTCGGAGAATGCTTCTGCCGGAGGGGGAGACGAAGGAGACCAGGGAAAGAGCTCAGGATCGTTCGGAAGGCCGCGCGCCCGAGCCGGATCCCGCGTGAGCACCACGGGCTGCTCGATCTGCTGCAGCAGATGCCGTCCGAGAAAACCCGTCGCTCCCGTCACGAGCGCTCGCATGCTCTTTCCTCCGAGACTCCGGCGCTTTCGACGCGGATCTTCGAGCGGCGCTTGCCGTTCTCGCGGCGACTGCCCTTGCGTGATCGGCAGTCGCGCACGCAGCCGCTTCGTCGGATACTGGGGACGATACTGCAGGCAAGGGTCGTGGACGTCGAGTGCGGGATTGCTGCCACGCGGACAGGATGGCCGAGCCGGCACATGGGTGCTTGTTCCGGCAGCCGAGCCGTGGTGGAGGAACTGTTTGTCCGATCGAGATAAAGTCATGGAAGCAGAACGCCCGAAGGTGAAGCTGCTCCTCGCTATCCAGCCGGACGACGACGCGCACGCGCCGGCCGGTTTGGAGTTGCTCGCGCGCTGGTCCGACTGGATCGAGCTCGATCGATCCAGTCTCGCCGCGACCGTGAGCACATCGGGCGGAGCGAGTGAGTCGAACGACTCCTCCGACTCGAGTGAGACGTTCCACGCGAGAACTGCCTTCGAGTCGATCGACGGGATGGTGCTTCCGAACCCCCCGAGCTCCGGAAGCGGCGAGCCGAACAACCTCGAACGGATTGCGCGCGCGAAAGAACTGCCTCGCATCGATTGGCAGCACCTGGCGGACGAGTCCCAGCGGGATCACTTCTTCGAACAAGCGCTCGGGCGGCAACGGATCCGGCTCCTCTTTCACCCGTCCTGGAGCCATGCCGAGCTCGTCGCCTTCAACACGAGGGAGAGGCACCGCGTCATCGCGCACGATCCGAAACGGCACCGTCTCATCGGCCGGCTCGTTTCCAAGGCGAAAGATCACGCACGGGGGGACCTGGAGCGGGAAATCGGAGAGCTATACGCGGGCGCTCTGGCCAAACTGGTCACGCGCCGCAAGCATGTGAACGTGCTCGAGAACGTAATGGAGATCCTGGAGCCGGGCGCGTCCGCGGACACCCGCATCGCCATGGTCCGCGCGCTCGAGGCGTACACGAGCGGCGAGGAGCGTCTTTGGCCGGTGCTCGAGCTGCTGCGCGACGAAGCGCGACGCCAAGGAATGATCGGGCTGGCCGCGCAGTCCTATCTCGATCCCGATCCCATCGAACGCGCGTTGCGGTTCTCACCCGCATGAGCGAACGCGCGTTGCGGTTCTCACCCGCCTGAGCGAACGCCCATTTCGCTTCTCATCCTCGTGATCGACCGCGTTCGCCCCTCCAGCCCTAGCGAATTGCGACGACCTGCCCGGAGAAGACGGCTCCGTTTTCCGCGCGCAGACGGAGGAAGTACCGACCGGGCGCGACCTCCCGGCCCGACTGGTCGCGACCGTCCCAATGCACCACCGGATTCTTCTGGCCGATGCCCGCGTCCTCCATCTCCCGCACGATTCGCCCATCGGGACCCACGATCTCCAGATCGACCTGGCCCAGGACGTTGCGGAGCAGGAGGCTCGTACCTTCTCCGATCTTCATCGGCTGCGGGGCGATGTAGAGAGACTGCGCCGTCGTAGCGCTCTCGATCCCAGGAGTTCCTGCCGGGACGCCCTCCTGATAGAAGATGAAGAGCAGGTCGGAGTTCTCGTCCACGATCGAGATGTCGAGATCGAGATCGCCGTCGAGATCGCTCGCCCACGAGTACGACCCGGTCTGATTGACCACGAACGTATGGGCGCGCGTCAAGTTGCCCGCGCCGTTGTTGGCGAAGAGGTTCGCGCTCCGGCCGGTGAAGTTGGAGGAGATCGCGTCGATATCGCCGTCTCCGTCCACGTCGGCGGCGTGCACGCCGAGCGGAAACGCGTCCGTGGCGGCGGTGGAACGAGTCGGAAACTGCCCGGTTCCGTCGTTGCGCAAGATGGCGATCTGATTCCCGAAGGAAAGCACCGTCAAGAGATCGCAGTCGCCGTCGGCGTCGAAATCGTTGGCCACGGCATCCCAGGGGCCATTTCCGCTCGCGAAATCGCCGAGGTTGCTGAACGTGCCCGTTCCGTCGTTGATGAGGATCGACATCCGGTCTGCGCTCTGGCATCCCACCGCGAGATCCAGATGACCGTCCAGGTCGAAGTCCTCGGCGCGAATCGTGAATGGGCCGTCCGCGACGTCGGTGAACTGTTGACCGGGCGCGAAGCCGCCTCCCCCCTGGTTGAAGAAGAGGTAGACCCGATCGGTCCCGTTCGACGTCGTCGCCAGATCGATGTCCAGGTCGCCATCGAAGTCGCCGCCGTGCACCTGGCGGCAGACGGAGCCGGAGGGATAGACGATCGCATCAGCGAAGGTGCCATCCCCGTGGTTGCGGAGCACCGACATGGTGCCGGAGACGATGTCCGCGGTGGCCAGATCGAGGTCGCCGTCGTTGTCGAAGTCTTCCGCGAACACGGAAGAGGGCTTGTTGCCCACGGCGTACTCGATACGGACGTCGCCGATCGCATCGCCCTGATTCAAGAAGACCGAGACGTCGTTCGTTCCCTCGTTCGGAACCGAGAGGTCGGGGAGGTCATCCTCGTTCATGTCCCCGCCGTGGATGAAGTACGGAATCACGGCCGCGTCATGGATTTCAG
>CAMPIC010000599.1 GCA_946886185.1 uncultured bacterium | reverse complement strand
TTCCGAAGCTCGCGGGCGAGGCGGTGATCGCATTGGAGAATCCGCTCTCGAGGCCGTTGCGCAGCACGCTCGTAACCTGGAAGCGATAGATCGAACCGTTGTCGAGGCCGGTGATGAGAGCGGGCGGAGCGTCGGCCGAATCGGCGAGCACGCGGGGTCCCCCGTTCTCCGTGCGATAAATCCGATAGCCGGAGATCTGCGCGACATTGGTCGAATCCGAAAGCCGCCAGTTCAGCTCCACGGTGCGGCTGAAGAGCGTTCCCTGCACGCCGATCGGAACGGGCGGAGTGAGCCCGGTTTGATTCGGGTCGGCCGGGTTGGTGACTTTGTCGAGGTCGTGATCCTTGGAACATCCCACGGCGACGAGCGTCGCGGCGCACAGGATGAGCGCGGAGCGGAGCGATCGAATCATCCGCCGGCTTGACGTCGAGACTTGGGAACGCACGATACCTCCTGTGGCTGGCTCCGCTACCAGCGGAACCGTAGACCGAGCTCGGCGTCACCATCGCGCGCGAGATCGGCGTGGAATCCCAACGACGTGGGCGGCGCCGGCGCGGGGTCGGCGTCGACATGGCTACGCGCGCTTCGTTGAAACGCGGGGGCCGGTCCGAACAGCGCGTCGACCAGCGCAATGGCGTAGATCCCGCCCGCGACGGTCAGCATCAATCTGTGGCGATCGTAAGCTTCGTCGGCGTCCTCGTCCGCTTCCATGACGTCGCGCCGCGCCTCGCGGACCGCCGCTTCGTCGCGGGCGTTCCGATATCGCTCGGAGGCGGCGTCGAAATCGTCGACCTTGTCCTGATAGATCTCCCAGAAGACCCAGGAAGCGCCCAGAGCGCCCACTTCGGCGAAAGTATAGAACCAACCACGACTGCGCGCTCCGTTGTAACGCTGGCCCCATCCAGGAACGATCAGACTGCGCGCGGCTGCCCCCAGCCGGGACTTCCGCGAGAGCTTGACGAAGATGTCCTGCGGAGCGGTCGGATCGAGATAGACCTGCCGTTCCCACTCGTTGTAACCGGCGGCGAACGCTTCCATCGTGTAGTTCCCGGAGAGCGGGCGATGGAGATTCCAGGGCGTACGCCCCACGAACTCGTGCTCGCCGCGCAGGCGGATGATCGCTCCGGGAGGATCGGATCGCACCGTCAGGACCGGATCTCCCTGAGTGCCCGGAATGAGTGGCTCGCTCTGGCCCGCGGCCGAGCCGGCGGTCGCTGCTCCAATCAGGATCAACAAGCTCGCGATCCGGCAAGTCCAGTCGGTTGCTCGACGCACGCTACCTCCATGTATCCCTCGCTCCGCGAGGTGCTCCGCGCCGCCTACTCCTGGCTGCGCTTGCTCCAGTGATCCGACTCCGCCTGCCCCTCGGTCCGCGATTTCCACGGGTCCGAGCTCGCCTGCCCCTCCCCGCCGAAGAGCGCGAAGGGAGTGCGGATCAGGATGGAGAGATCGACCCACGGGGACACGGTCTCCACATACTCCACGTCGGCGCGGATCCGCTCCGGCCAGGGGAGCGACTTGCGTCCCCGCACCTGGGCCAGTCCGGTCAGTCCGGGTTTCACGAGCAAACGCCGCCTCTGGAAATCATCGTACTGATCCACCTGATACTGCAGGGTGGGCCGTGGTCCGATCAGACTCATCTCCCCCTTGAGAATGTTGAACAGTTGGGGAAGCTCGTCCAGGCTGGTCGCCCTCAGGAAGCGGCCGGCGCGCGTCACCCTCGCGTCGTGGCGTTCCACGAGCGCGCCCGCGCCTTTCGCTTCCGCCCCCGTGACCATACTTCGGAACTTGTGCAAGCGGAAGGGACGGCCGTTCCGGCCCACCCGCGACTGGTGGTAGAAGGCTCCGCCCGGAGAGTCGAGCGCTACCCAGATCCCGAGCAGGACAAAGAGCGGCGCGCACGCCGTGATCGTCGCGAGCGCGAAGAGGCGATCGCACGCTGGTTTGAGCAAGCGAGGATAGATCCCCGACGGCAGAGCGCCCGGATCTCGCTGCGTGGAGGTCACGGCGGGATCCTCGCCGGCCGGATCACTTGCGCTGTGGATCATCGCGCCTCCCCCGCATGCGGGATGGTTCGGCCGGGATCATCGCGCCTCCCCTGCGCCGGATGCGCGCGGACATCATCGCGCCTCCCCGATGCGCCGGATTACGCGCGCGGGGACGCCGAATGCGGTCGTGGCCTCGCGGAGGTCCTCCAATAGGACCGACCCGGCTCCCAGAGTGCTCCATGCGCCTAGCGCGCGGCCTGGCAGGACCGTTCCGTTCAAGCCCACGAAGGCTCCCTCTTCCATGCGAACGTTTCCGCCAAGGTTCGCGCCCGGACCGACCGTCGCGAACCGGCCGAGGATGCAGTCGTGTCCGACCGTGGCATTGAGGTTGAGCAACGAGTGCGGTCCGAGCTGAGTCGCGGCAGCCACGCCAACCCCCGCAGCCACCACCACGCCCTCCCCCACGGAAACATCTCCGTAGAGAATCGCGGACGGATGCACCGCGCTGCCGTACGACACCCCGATCTCATCGAGCGCGCTCGCCAGCCGGGCGCGGGCGCGCGGATCGCCGACTCCGATCACGAACCGATTGTGCGCCCGCAGCTCACCGGCGTGCCGAACTCCACCGAGGATCGGAACACCCGCCACGGAAGCGCGCGTGCCGGGAGCATCGTCGAGGAATCCGCGAACGGGGCTCGCGACCCCGCGCGCGCGGGCGGAAGCGGCGAAGATCTCGAGGACTCCACGCCCGTGGCCGCCGGCGCCGACGATCACGATGCCGTTGCCAGACACGTCGTGAGCGAGGATGCCGTGAGCTACGAC
>CAMPIC010000598.1 GCA_946886185.1 uncultured bacterium | reverse complement strand
CTACACCTCCGTGATGCAGGCGCCGCGCCTGCAGAAGATCGTGGTCAACGTCGGTGTGGGAGAAGCGGTCGGGAACATCAAGCTGCTCGACTCCGCGGCCGAGGAGCTGATGCTCATCACCGGACAGAAGCCGTCGATCCGGCGCGCCAAGAAGTCGATCGCGACGTTCAAGCTGCGCGAGGGTCAACCCATCGGCTGCAAGGTGACGCTGCGCGGCATCCGCATGTGGGAGTTCTACGAGCGTCTCACGCACGTGGCGATTCCGCGCATCCGCGACTTCCGCGGGCTGCCCAGCAAGGCGTTCGACGGGCGCGGGAACTACACCTTCGGGCTCAAGGAGCAGGTGGTGTTCCCGGAGATCAATTACGACAAGGTCGAGAAAGTCCGCGGCATGGACATCACGTTGGTGACCAGCGCCCGGACCGATGAAGAGGGGCTCGAGCTCCTCAAGGCCCTCAAGTGGCCGTTCCGGAAGTAGGGAGACTCGCATGAGCTGTTCGGATCCGATCGCGGACATGCTGACCTGCATTCGCAACGCGGGGCAGGCGCAGCACAAGAAGGTGGACGTCCCTGCCTCTCGCGTGAAGGAGGAGATCTTGAAAGCCCTCCAGCGCGAAAAGTTCATCCGCGCCTATCGTCGCGTGGAGGACAACAAGCAGGGGATCCTCCGGGTCTATCTCTCGTACACGCCGGAATCCGGATCGGTGATTTCGCACATCAAGCGGATCAGCACGCCCGGCCGGCGGATCTACGTGGGTCGAGGCGAGATCCCGCGGATCCAGAACGGACTGGGCGCGGCCATCCTCTCCACCTCTCGTGGAGTGATGACCGATCGCGAGGCGCGACAAGTCGGCGTGGGCGGAGAGTTCATCGCCGAGGTGTATTAGTACGGAGCGAGTCCGGGAGGAAGTGATCGATGTCACGCGTGGGTAAGAAGCCGATCCCGATTCCCTCGGGAGTGACGGTGACGCTGAGTCCAGGCAAGGTCTCGGCGAAGGGTCCCAAGGGGGATCTCTCCTTCGAGTACGTGCCGGGTCTGGACGTGGTCCAGGAAGGCAGCGAGCTCGTGGTGAAGAACAACCTGGGAGAGCGGGCCGGGGGCGCGATCCACGGGACGACGCGCGCGCGGATCGCGAACATCATCACCGGCGTGCACCAGGGCTATTCGCGCACGCTCGAGATCGTAGGGACCGGTTGGCGCGCCGCCAAGTCGGGCGACAATCTCGAGGTCTACATCGGGTACAACCACCCGGTGATCGTGCCCGTGCCGGAGGGGATCACCGCGGAAGTCGCGGATCGTCCTCCGAAGATCACGCTGAAAGGCGCGCGCAAGGAGCAGCTCGGACAGCTCGCCGCGGACATTCGGAAGATCCGTCCCCCCGAGCCGTATCTGGGCAAGGGGATCAAGTACGAAGGCGAGCAGATCCGTCGCAAGGCCGGCAAGTCCGCGGGTTGATCGAACCCGGTGCTGGTCGTCGTCGCGACGAATCAGGGTCGGTCCTGCATCGAAGCGAGATGGGATGTCGATCTGGATCTGGTCGCAATCGCTGGGTAGTTCGTTGGAATCGTGTCGGGCTCTGATCGAGTCCCGGTAGTCGGAGAAGACAGATGACGTTGATGGCACAAAAGAGAGCGCAGGATCGCGACCGGCGTCATCGCCGGATTCGCCGGCGGCTGACCGGCACCCCTGAGGTGCCTCGGCTCGCGGTGCGCCGGACCAGCAAGCACATCTATGCGCAGCTGGTCGACGACACGGATGGGCGATCGCTCGGATTCACCTCGACTCTCGATCCCGGGATTCGGGGCGAGGTCGCGGGCAAGAGCAAGACCGAGCGGAGCAAGCTGGTCGGCAAGCGGATCGCGGAGATCGCCAAGGGCGCCGGGATCGAACGGGTCGCGTTCGATCGCGGAGGCCACATCTATCACGGGCGGGTCCGGGCGCTCGCGGAGTCGGCGCGCGAAGCCGGCCTGCAGTTCTAGGAAGTTCTGGTAGCAGTGCGGAACGAGCCTCGTCGCGCGAGGCGGTTTGAAATCGGGGTGTCAGAGCCCCCATCCAGAGGAGTCGGCATTTGAGTCGGGAAAGACCAGAAAGGCGGGACCGACCCCGCGAACGGTCCTCCGAGTGGTCCTCCCAGCCGGAGTTCGCGGAGCGTGTCATCCACGTCAACCGCGTCGCCAAGGTCGTGAAGGGTGGACGTCGGTTCAGCTTCACTGCGATCGTGGCGGTGGGAAACCAGGCTGGGAAGGTCGGAGTCGGGCACGGCAAGGCCAACGAAGTGCCGGACGCGATTCGGAAGGCCGGCGAGGCGGCGCGCAAGAACCTGATCACCGTTCCGATGGTGAAGGGCACGATCCCGCACCAGGTCATCGGTGAGTTCGGCGCCGGTCGGGTGCTGCTCAAGCCGGCGTCTCCCGGTACCGGAGTGATCGCGGGCGGAGGCGTGCGCGCGGTGCTGGAAGTCGCGGGGATCGCGGACGTTCTGACCAAGATCCTCGGAACGAGCAATCCGCACAACTCCGTCAAGGCGACGATGGAAGGATTGAAGAGCCTGCGCAAGGCGGCCGACGTGGCGCGCATGCGGGGGCTGCCGGTGAGCCACTTCCTGGGCGAGCGGGCGGAAAAGCCTGCGATGGCCATGGCGGCGAACGCGCCGGCCGATGGCGTTGCAGCGGAGAGGGAGGCACACCGTGGCCAAGATGCTGAAAATCCGTCAAATTCGTAGCGCCATCGAGCGCAAGGAAGACCAGAAGCGCACGATTCGCGCGCTCGGGCTCCGCCGGATGCATCATCAAGTCATCCAGCCGGACAATC
>CAMPIC010000597.1 GCA_946886185.1 uncultured bacterium | reverse complement strand
GCCGACCCCTTTTTTGTGCGCCATCTCTGCTTTCCTCCCGAATTCCGGTGACTGCTGGATCAGCCGACGATCGAGGTCACCTGAACCTCGGTGTAATCCTGCCGGTGTCCCTTGCGCCGGCGGTAGTCCTTCCGGCGCTTGTACTTTCCGACGATGATCTTGTCTCCGCGGACATGTCCCAGGACTGAGAGCTCGACCTTGGCATTGTCCACGGTGGGCGCTCCAACTTTCGCGGAGGTGCCGTCGTGCAAGAAGAGGACGCGGTCGAGCGTGACCGACGATCCCGGCTCGGCTGCGGTCCGTGGGATGCGCAGCACCATGTCCGGCGTCACTCGATATTGAAATCCCTGACACTCGACGATCGCGTACACGACAATAGCCTCCGTGATGCTCCTGGGGAGACAAACCCAAAACGGGGATTCTATGGATCCCCGCGGCGTCCGTCAAGGGTCGTCGACAGATTGTCGCCCGCGGCGAGACAACAGCCACTGGTGCAAGCTATAAACTGTTGCTATGCTTTGGCTTACGATGCAGATGCGGTAGGCGACAAAGCCCGCTTCCTACCTGCGTTTGTCTTCTATGCCCAAACGCCTCCGCTCGGCGTCACCGTTTCCCCCGGCGAGGCGCGACCTTGATTCATGGGATTCGGGCATCACGGAGGTAGTGCGGGTGGGCTGGCAACGACCGAGCGACCGTAGGTTCTGGTGCGGAAAGGCTAGGAAGCGGCGAAGCAACCGTGGTTTTTCTCCCAGCCTCTTCACGCATCGAGGTGTAGACTGAACCGCGAATCGAGCTAGCCGGCTGGTTGCTTCCGCTCATCCGGCTTCGAGACGTCGGTCCGCGGGGTTGGGTAAGAAGGTCGCAAGATGCCGCGCACTGACTCACCAGCCGATCTGTGTCGAATCGTGCTGCTGGTCTTCCTCCTCGCGCTTTACGTCTCGGCTTGCGGCGAGGACACCCATACGGATCCCGAGCGGCGCGACGTAACTCCTCCGGGGTCCGTCACCAATCTCTTCGCCCAGCGTGTCGCTGGCGACAGCGTTCTGCTTCGCTGGTCGGCTCCCGGAGACGACGAACATGAAGGCCGGGCTTCCCGCTACCAGATTCGATACCACGAGGACTACATCACCGAGGCGAGCTGGGAGAGCGCAACGCCGGTGTCCAATGTCCCGACTCCGAGCGAATCGGGGATCGTCGAACGAGTGCGGATCGGGAACCTGGAGTCGAAGCTTTGGCACTTCGCTCTGAGAGCAGCGGATGAAGAGATGAACTGGTCCGCTCTCTCGAACGTGGCTAACGCGCGACTCGATACGATCTCCCCGGCCGCGATCACCGATCTCGAGGTCCTCTCCTTCGATGCGAGCAGCGTCACCCTGACGTGGACCGCGACGGGTGATGATGGAAACGAGGGGCGTGCGCAGTTCTACGACATCCGGCACTCGTCCCACGCGATCGACGGAGAGTTCGAGTTCTTCGAAGCGACTTTAGTGTATGGAGCGCCGACTCCCGCCGATCCAGGCGTGCGGGAAACCTATGAAATCGTCCCCGAGACGCCTTATTACTTCGCGATTCTCGTGGTGGACGACGCCAGGAACGCGTCGACGCTGTCCAATGTCGTGCTTGTCGGTACGGATCAAGACACGATCCCGCCCGCTCCGGTCATCGACCTTGCTCTGGAGTTCGTGGGCGGGCGAAGCGCCAGCTTCCGCTGGACCGCTCCAGGGAACAACGGCGATCAAGGACAGGCCACGGAATACGACCTCCGATTCTCCCTCGATCCGATCACCATCGAGAATTGGGATTCCGCGACACGCTGCACCGACCTTCAGGCACCCGCCGAGCCGGGAATCGAGGAGCGATTCACGGCGACCGGGCTCGATCCAGACCAGACGTATCACTTCGCGCTTCGGACGCTCGATCGAAGAGGCAACGTGTCCGAGCTTTCCAACGGAGTGAGCGCGACCACGCAATCGCTCACGCTGTTTCCGCGTCCGGTCCCCCTGACGAACCCCCAGACTCCGGATTGGGAGCCTGGAGGAGCGCGCATCGCGCTATCCATCGAGCGCATCGGGGATACTCAGATCTATCTCATGTCCGCGCAGGGAGGCGATCCGGTGAAGATCACCGACTACGATCGCCTCGCGAGCCTCCCTCGCTGGTCCCCGAATGGAGACGTCCTCGCAGTCGTGACCCTCGGACCTGTCTATCCTCCCCGCGGCCCGAGCGTCGCCTTGGTGGAACCGGAATCCGGGTTCGATCCGATTCCGATCTCCACCCATGTCTTCGGCTGGACGATCAGAGGGCTGAGTTGGTCTCCGGATGGAACGCGCATCGCATACATCCTCATGAGCGGCGACCGCCTCCCGTCTTCAAAAATCCTCACCGTCGATGTAAGCGGCCTACCGCCCGATACGTTGTTCTCGGACGACTCGAGAGTCACCGGACTGGACTGGTCTCCGGACGGTCAGCAGATCGTGTTCAGCTGCGATATGGCCGGCACCTACGACCTCTGGTTGCTACCGATCGAGGGAGGAAAGCCGACACAGATCACGGAAGACCCCAGCAAGGAAACGCAACCTCGATGGTCGCCCGACGGCGACGCGATCGTGTTCGTCTCCGATCGCGCGGGGAACTCCGATCTCTGGAAGGTCGCTCCGTCCGGCGGAACCTGGACACAGATCACATCCGGCCCGTTCGATGCGACGTATCCAGCATGGTCGCCCGATGGCCGCGACATCGCGTTCATCCACTCGGAGGGCACGCTGCGGCTTGCAATCCAGTGCCTCCCGTGAGTGGAGGACAAGGAGACTCAGAACCA
>CAMPIC010000596.1 GCA_946886185.1 uncultured bacterium | reverse complement strand
ACAGTGGGCCGCAGTATCTGATGCGCGAAGCGCTGTTGGCGGTGTGCCATTCTTAGTTGAAAGTTGAACGGCTCCAAACCCTGTAGTCTTCTGAAGTTGCGAAAAACAGAGGACAGCAGGAAGGAGCCATTCATGAGCAGTGTCCTACGCAAGATACGCCGAAGCAAGCAGAAGCGCCTGGATCGTGGCGCGCAGGTCGTCAGCCGGGAGCACTTCGAGGCGATGGAGCTCGACTCCAGGGTGCAGTTGATTCAGAACCTGACCTCGATCGCGCTCATGCACATCTCTGAAGTGATCGCGGAAGAGGTGACCCGACTGGCGGGGCCGCGCTACGCACACGACTCGTCGGATTCGCCGGTCCACCGGTACGGGAGCAATCCCGGAACCGTTCGTTTGGCCGGCCAGAAGGTTCCGCTGCAAGTGCCACGAGTTCGCGGCGAGAACGGCGAGATTCCCTTGGAGTCGTACCGGAAGTTCCGTGAAGGTCCCGGAGAGGTGGAGGAGAAGCTGCTTCGCCGCGTTCTCCACGGGATCTCTTGTCGCAACTACGAGTCGGCGGCGGATGCGATTCCGGGAGCGATCGGACTGTCGAGCTCGAGCGTGTCTCGATCCTTCGTGGCGGCGAGTGCGGCTCAGCTGAAGGCGTTTCAAGAGCGCGATCTTTCGGAGGAAGACTACGTGGCGATCTTCCTGGACGGGAAGAGCTTCGCGGACACGCTCTTGGTGGTGGCGCTCGGGGTGACCATGGACGGGACGAAGCGTCCGCTGGGTTTCGTGGAGGCGAGCACGGAAAACAAGAAGACGATGGTCGAGTTCCTGCGGAGTCTGTTGGCTCGAGGACTGGACGTGTCGCAAGGAATCCTGGTGGTGATCGACGGCGCGAAGGGCTTGCGGGCGGCCGCGCGCGAAGCGTTTGCACGGCGGGTCGTGATCGGTCGATGCCACTGGCACAAGCGCGAGAACGTGGTGAGTTACTTGGCGAGGAATGAACAGGCGAGCTGGCGGAAGCGGCTTCAGCGAGCTCTCGATCGACCGACCCACAAAGAAGCGAGAGAAGCGTTGGAAGCGCTGCATCGGGAGCTCGAAGAAATCAACCAATCCGCAGCAGCGAGCCTCCTGGAGGGACTCGACGAGATCCTCACGCTTCACCGCTTGGGCGTCTTCGAGCAATGCGGTCGATCTTTCAAGACGACGAACTGCTTGGAGAACATCAACGGGATGGTGGAGGAGTCCTGTTCCAAGGTGGACTGCTGGAAGAACTCGAACCAAAAGCAACGATGGATGGTGGCGGCTCTTCTCGACATCGAGCCACGGCTTCGTCGGATCAAGGGGCACCGTCATCTACAGAAGTTGAGGGAAGCAGTACGTCGAGAACTGAAGATCGAGACGACAGTCAGTGAGACCAAGGCAGCCTGAGGATCACGGGGTGGGTCGTTCAACAATTTCAACTAGAAATGGGCTTGCGCCGAACACAGGCTTGTAGTTACAGAAGCGGACTTCCGCGCGGCGAGGACGTCCCATCGACTGCCCGCGGGCATCATGCGGAAACGCCAGCGGCGCACACACGACCTGGTGGCGCGCGGCTCCGATGAACCCGGTTCGGGGAGCGTCAAGACGATGCGGGCTCTTGATCCGCGGATCGCTCCATTTGCATTCGGGAGGATCCGCCGGGCAAAGAGGCCCACCGTCGAGGGTTCCAAGGAGTCAATTCCTCACTTATCGACATGGCGCAACCC
Source organism: uncultured bacterium (assembly GCA_946886185.1). The sequence goes on along the minus strand of CAMPIC010000596.1, from coordinate 1,088 downwards.
AACCCCGATTCCTCATTCGTCGACGAAGCGATACTCTTTCGCGGGGGCCGACCAATCCAAAATCTGCGATTCCATTTCTTCTTGGGACTTGAACCGCTTCGGCTCATAACAGCCGAGAGGACCGATCGTGGTGCGCGCGGTGCAGCGGTTGCAGAAGGTGCAGGGACGTTCCGGAAGGTCGCGTCCGGCGCGGAATTGATCCAGGAGATCGACATTCGCAAGGAGCGGCCGCGCCATCGAGATCACATCACAGCTTCCCGAGGAAAGGGCGTTCTCGATGAACGACCGTTGCTGGAAACCGCCATTTGCGATCACCGGCAAACCGATCTCTTTCCGAAACGTCGCGGCGTCCTCCAAGTTTGCCCCTTGCTGGTAGCGCCAGCCGATGCCGGCGATCGCGGCCAAGAGTCGCGGCGGGATCAGATTGAAGAGAGTCGCGCGCGCGGCCGACTTCGCCGAAAGATGCCGGATCGAGTTGAAGAACATCGTGATCTCGCGCGCCGGATACCCGTTTCCAGGGTTCTCCTTCGGATTAGGAAATCCGAAGCCATTCGAGATATGGAGGTAGTTTACTCCCAGCTCCTTGAGCTGGTGTCCGTACCGGAGCGTCTCGGGAAGGTCGTTGCCGAACCACCAGTGTCGCAAGGGAAGAACAGGAGGCCAGCGAACATCGAGTGGGGTGTAGTTGTAGTCGCGTGCAGATAGCCGGATCCCGAGGAGAAAGTCCGGACCCACTGCCTTCCGCACGGCTTCCACGATCTCTTTCAGCAGCTGGAATCGCTTCTGAATGGAACCGCCGTAGCGATCGGTACGGCGGTTCATGGCCGGATTGAGGAACTGGTGGATCAGGTAGCCTTTCGAGGCCGTGATCTCCAGACCGTCGCAGCCCGCTTCCTGAACTCTGCGCGCCGCTCGAGCGAAGTTCTGAATCGTCTCCTCGATCTCATCGATGGTCATCGAAGTCCGCTTGTTGCGATATCCGTAGAAGAGATCGAACCCGCCCGACGAAGATCGTTCATCGTGGGCTTCGCTGAAAAGCGACGCCTGCGTATGTGATCCGGGATCGCCGATCTGGAGAATGTAGCGAC
>CAMPIC010000595.1 GCA_946886185.1 uncultured bacterium | reverse complement strand
CCCCGAGCCAGCGCGCACCAACGGGATCGACCGTCCCTGAGCATCGGTCGCGAGAGTCTCGACTTCCATGAGGCCGCTCGATCGAGAGGCGAGCTCCCTCAGGAGGCCGGGTAGCTCCGCGTTGGTCGTGTAGTGATCGGCGGAATAGGCGCCACTGGCGGCGAGAGCGACTGCCAGCGACGCGATCGGCAATTGGAGCCTCCAAAGGAGACGGCGCCGCGAGCTGGCTCGCTCGCCGGAAGCGCGCGGGCGGACACGCACTCGGATCATGAAACCATCCGGGATGATTTGTGGTCGGGTTGTTTCCAGACCCGGAAAGATGCCACCCCGCTAGGTTGCGGTCAAACCAGTACTCGCACGGATGACCAGCCGCTTGTCGTGCGAGAGGCGTTCGTGTCAGCATCGCCGCTTCGGAATCCACCGAAAACAGGAGAACGTCCACCATGCGCATGGCGATCTTGGGCGGCGGGCAGCAAGGATCTGCCTGCGTGCTCGACTGGCTCCGGCAACCCGACGTGACCTCGGTCCTCGTCGTGGACAGCGACCCCGAGCGACTCGATTCGTTGCAACGCCGATTCCAGGATGGCCGCATCCAGACCGTGGCGTGCGACGTCGGAGACCAGGAACGGCTGGTCGGCGCGCTCCGCGGAAGCGCCGCCCTGGTCAGCGCCGTCCCCTACTTCCTCAACGTCGGCGTCACCAAAACGGCGATCGCGGCTGGAGTCCATCTGGTCGACATGGGCGGCAACACCGACGTGGTGTTCCAGCAGCGATCTCTCGACGAAGAAGCGCGCGCCGCGGGCGTGGCCGTCATCCCCGATCAGGGACTCGCTCCCGGACTCGCCTGCATCCTCGCCGCTCACGCGGTGCGCGGCTTCGATGAGGTCGATGCAGTCAAGATGCGAGTCGGTGGACTGCCCCAGCATCCGCGCGGATCGTTGAAGTACGCGCTGGTCTTTTCGATCCACGGGCTCATCAACGAATACGTCGGCGACGCGGTGATCCTGCGCGATGGCGAGATCGCGCGCCGTCCGACTCTGACCGGCCTCGAGCCGATTCGCTTTCCCGCGCCCGTGGGACGCTGCGAAGCGGCCTACACCTCGGGCGGGACTTCCACGCTGCCCTGGACCTTGCGGGGCAAGGTGCGTCACCTCGATTACAAGACGGTGCGCTACCCGGGGCATTGGGGGCGCTTCGCTTTCCTCAAGAGCATGGGATTGCTCGACTCCGAACCGGTGCGAGTGGGGCGTCTCTCGGTGAGCCCGCGCGAGCTGCTGGCGTCGGTGCTCGAGCCCCGCCTTTCCATTCCGGAGACGAGGGATCTGGTCGTGCTGCGCGTCACCGTCACCGGTCGCAAAGACGGAGAGGTCCGCCGCCGGCGCTTCGATCTGCTCGACTACTTCGACGAAAAGACCGGTTTGACGGCGATGATGCGCACGACGGCGTTTCCGACCTCGGAGAGCGCGCTGCTGCTCGCCCGCGGGCGCATCGAAGAGCGCGGGGTGCTCGCGGCGGAATCGGTGGTGCCGGGCGAGCCTTACGTGCGATCGCTTCGCGCGCGGGGCATGCGGATCCGCGAGTCGGAAACGGTCGTGCGCCAGACTCACGACGACTGACGAGGCGGCGGACATCCTCGACGGCGATCGGTCCTGGTCCACGACGGCCGCGTCGGCGCGAGCCAACGCCACCAGCGAGTCACGAGGATCAGCGGGTGCGGGCGCGCATCTGGAGAAGATCCGCGAATCGCCCCAAGCGTCCCGACATCGTGTTGTCGTGCTGCTTCTGATACACCACCATCAGATGGCGCAAGATGCGCACGATCATGTCGCGCGCCGTGGAGTGGGAGATGTAGGCGTCGTGGCGATAGTAGCCGGCGCTGGTCAGATACTGGATGCAGTCGCGCCAGGTCAGGAGCTTCCCGCTCAGGAACGGGTCGACGAAAATGTCGTCCCCGCCGCTCCCGGTGTAGCGCACCAGGAAGTTGCTCGGCAAACCCACTCCGAAGAACGGCATTCCGAGCCGTTTGGCCACGAGCAGATGGACCGCCGCGAGCGTGACCGGGATCCCGGTGCGCCGCTCCAGGACGCGGTGCAAAAATGCGTTCTCCGGGTCGTAGTAGTTGCGGGAGTTTCCGGTCAAACCGTACTCGCGATAGAGCACCTGGTTGACGATCCGCACCTGATCGATTGGGAGATCCACCCCCTGCAGCCGAGGCGCGATCGTCGCGGCCAGAGAGTCCAGCGGCCCGGTCACCGCGGAGGCCGGCAGATCCGGATCGAAGAGCTTCACGAGGACGAGGCAGCTCCGCTCCAAATCGAACTCTTCGTCAGAGAGCTGACTGAGATCGGCCAGCTCCGCCTCGACCTCGTCCAACACAATTCGCTGCATGAGGTTGCGCGCGCGTAGGCGCAGGCGGGGATCAGACGCTTCGGCGGCGGAACGGAGGTGGACCATCGCGTTCCGACCCAGGTCGAGGAGGTGTTCGACCACCATCGCGTGGATCTTGGGATCCTCGTCGGCGAGCAGCGACACCAATGCGTCGATCTGCTTGTGGTCGGTCAAATTCATGCTCGCTGCGGATTCCTCTCCCCTGGGCTTTTCGAAAGGCTAGCAGATGCCGGCGCGGCATCTCAATCAACGCTCCTCGCTCGATGGCCTCATCAGTCGCTCAGTGCTCCGTCACCCTCGCTGATGCTCCCATCACCGGGCTGATACCCACCCGGGAACGATCACCGCTGCAACGCAAACGGCGCGCTCCTTGGTTCGGCAGCTTCCGCGCCGGTGTTGAACCTTCCGAGGCGAGCACGTATTCTGGTGCCCGGACTCGCTTTGCGATCGATCCCCTC
>CAMPIC010000594.1 GCA_946886185.1 uncultured bacterium | reverse complement strand
CGTCCGCGTTCCCGTCCACGCCGGCGCCACGGCTCACGGTCTCGGGGTCTGTCGTCCGCGCGATCCATCGCGACCGTGGCCTGCTTAGGAAGTCGAAGCTCCGTCACGGTCGCCGGCGCGCGCATTGCGAGGATTCCGAATGCGATCAGACAGCCTCCGCGGAGACCGTCCACCAGGAGGAACTCAGTTCCTCCCATCGTCATGACGTTCGGATCCCAACTCTGGATCACGAGAAAGGTGGCGATCGAGGACACGAGCAGATATCCACCGAAGAAGATCGGGAATCGATAGACGCGTTCCCGGTCTCGGCGGATCCCTCGGATCGTGTCGAACTGCATTGCGGCGAAGAAAATCAGGATCAGCCCGAGGACCAATCCTAGGAGCTGGGGCTCACGACCGCCTACGAAGGCAGGGTTCATGAACCATGTCGTTCGGTAGGACTCCCAGAAGGCGCTGGCCCACACCCCCAGCGCCAAGTCCATGACCGCGGACACTGCCAGCACCACGGTGAGTGCTACTCTCATACGCTCCTTTCTGTTGAACGCGCGGCGTCCCGGCGAGCACGTGGGCGGTACCCACCCGAGAACAGCGCCTGCGCACGGCGTAGAGTATAGTCGTTGGTCCAACTTATTGCAAGTATCGGACTTCCGGCGTTCGGGAGCGAGCCGCCGCGGCCTGGAAGTGGAGTTTCGAGAAGGCCTTCAGTCGGTCAGGACGATCTTGCGGGTCAGAGTTCGCCGCCCCTGGTGGAGCCGCGCGTAATAGACCCCCGCGGGGCTCTGGCGGCCCCCTTCATCGAGGCGATCCCACGACCAGCGCCATTCCCCGGCTGCGCGCCATTCCGATTGCGCGAGGCTCCGGAGCGCGCGGCCGCTCGCATCGTAGATCGTGAGGTCCACAGGTCCGTCCGCTTCGAGCAGAGCTTCGAGCTGGACCGCGGTGGAGGCCGGGTTCGGAAGCGCCTGCAACGCCAGTTTGTCCGGAGCGACCGTCTCCGCGCCGGCAGTCTCGCCCGTGTACTGGAGCACGTAGAGTCCTCCCCCGCACATCTCCGACACGTAGATGTTGCGGCTGGGCTGGAGAGCGTAGACCCCCCACAGGCCGCGATAGATCCCGAAGGAACAGGAGGTGTCGTCCCACTCGCTGTCCCTGTACCAGCCGGCCTCGACCGGATTCTCGGGATCGGAGATGTCGAGAACGCGGAGCCCCTGCTCGTAATAGGAGATGTACGCGAGATCCCCATGGATCTGGACGTTGTGCATCGAGTTGTTGCCCGGTCCCGTCTGGTACTCGGCAACCGGGAAGACGTCGCTTGGATCGCTCGCGTTCCAGACGAGGAGGTGCCCCCCGCTCGACTCGTCGCCCGTCAGGATCCACTGGCGATCGTCGGTCACCCAGCAGGAATGCGCATATCCGAGCCCAGGATAGGTGAAGTGTCCCAGCACCACCGGCGCGGTCGGATTGGTCGCATTCACGATCTCGTATCCGTTTTCCGGACCGCCGGGACTACAGGCGTACAGCCGTCCCCCCTCCGCGTAGATGTCGTGGTTGTATTCGTTGCTGTACACGTGGAGGAGCGTGGGATTGGTGGGATCCGCCGTCAGGTCGTAGATCAGCACGCTGCGGAAATGCACGCCCGCGACGAACAGCCTTCCCAGATCGTCGATGAAGATGTTGTGGGCGCCGCCATCGGGCTCGAACTCGCAAGGAGAGGGATAGCAGAGGTCGCGCTGCGGCACCTCTCCGACCTGGACCGCGTTATACGGGTCGCTCAAGTCCACGATCATGATGTCCCCGTACTCCTGGCATGCGTACGCGTAGTGCTGCCAGGTCTTGGCATCCTTCATGTCGGATCCCGTCACCGGGGCGGGGACGGAGGACGCCAGCACCGGATTGGACGGATCGGTGCAGTCGATCACCAGGAGACCATCGCCTTTGCACAGGAGCGCGAACTCGCGCCCCGCCTCGTCGACATATCCCCAGACATCGGCGACCCACGGGAAGTAATCGTCGACGTGATAGTGGGACCTCAGATTGATGTTCGATCGATCCACCGTCGCGGATGAGACGCCCGCGAAGCCCAGGAGCGCGGTCGCAACGGCGGCGCCGATCGTGGCAATGGCCGCGCGGTCGACGGCCGTAGTGTCGATGGTCGAGGCGACTGTCGAAGGGTCGACGGCCGTCTGGGCGGTTGCGGAGTGTGCGGCGGAGTGGATGAGTCGCACGGAGGAGCCTCCTCGCATGAAGATGCCTGCCAAACCCGAGAACGTGGAGCAATCGGTCGCGACGACCGGGACCAGTCTACCAGCCACGCCGCCGCCGGATCACCGAAACTTCCCAGACCAAAGAGCGAGTCCAGGACAACAAGCTCTTGGGCATCGTAATCGCGCGACGAAACGGCGATACTCCGTGCGGTCTTCTACAGGAGATGCCTTGAACACGAAGCCACCCTCCAGATCGAGCCGCCCCTCGCGCGCGCGGGGAGCATCGAGCACCAAGACGACGCATCCCCTTCGGCTCTTCGCCGGATCGGCCAATCTGCCCCTCGCCGCAGCGGTCGCGGAGGCTCTGGGAACCGAGCTGGGTCGATGCACCACGACGCGGCTTCCTGATACGGAGGTGCACGTCCTGCTCGACGATCCGGTGCGCGACGACGACATCTTCTTCATCCAGCCCTGCCCGCCGCCGGTCAACGACAACCTCATGGAGCTGCTCCTTTATCTGGACGCGTTCCGGCGCGCCTCGGCGCACAGCGTCACCGCGGTCGTTCCGTACTTTCCGTATGCCCGCCAGGAGCGGATGGCGCGCGGACGAGAGGCGATCAGCGCGAAAGTGGTCGCGAAGATGATGG
>CAMPIC010000593.1 GCA_946886185.1 uncultured bacterium | reverse complement strand
TGAATGAGACTCAGCCGGGCGGATCGACGCCGGATCCGTCCAGAGACGCGCGAAGTTCTTTCGCCACCACCCCTCAACACGTTCTCCGGCCCGTTCGTCGAGCCACGATTCGGGCACCTTTGTTCAACGCCACGCGCAATCTCGCATGGCACGCGGTCTCACTCGGCGCTCTCTTCCTTTCGCTTCTTCGAGCCGGTTCCCCTCAGGCGCGCTTCCACCGCGCGCTCGAGGAGGAACTCGATCTGTCCGTTCACGCTCCGGAACTCGGCTTCGGCCCAGCGCCGAATCTGATCGTACAGCTCGGGATCGAGCCGGAGCGGGAACGCTTTCTTCCGGGTCACGATTCCCTCCATCGTCCCGAATGAGATCGCCGGTCAACCGACGCGCGCACCTCAGTGATAGAGCGTGCCCACATTCACCACCGGCGAGGTCGCATGGTCGCTGCAGAGGACGACCATCAAGTTGCTCACCATCGAGGCACGCCGCTCCTCGTCCAGCTCGACGATCGAGCCTTCCTTCAGAAGATGGAGCGCGTCCTGCACCATCCCGACCGCTCCCTCGACGATCTTGTACCGCGCCGCCACCACCGCTTCCGCCTGCTGGCGCTGCAGCATTGCGCCGGCGATCTCGGGCGCATAGGCGAGGTGGCTGATTCGGGCTTCGATCACCTGCACACCCGCCCGCAGCAGCCGCTGCTCGAGCTCTTCCTGCAGATGGTGATTGATCTCGTCGGTGGCGCCTCGGAGCGTGATCGCTTCCTCCGAACCGTCGTACGGATAAGAGCTGGCGAGCTTGCGGACCGCGGTCTCGCTCTGCATCGAGACGAACTCCACATAGTCGTCCACGTCGAAGGACGCCTGCGCGGTGTCGCGCACCTGCCAGACGACGACCGCCCCGATCTCGATCGGATTGCCTCGCGCATCGTTCACCTTGAGCCGCTCGCCGTTCAACGTGCGCGCTCGCAGCGAAACCTTGTGCCGCTTGAGGAGCGGGTTGGTCCACCAGAAGCCGTTCGCCTTGATCGATCCCTTGTAGTTTCCGAAGAGGATCAAGACGGCCGACTGATTGGGCTGCACCACACAGAACCCGAAGATGAAGATCATCGCGATCGCGAGCAGGACCAGCGCGAGCGCGAGCGTCCACCCGTCCTCGGCCTCCCCCCTCCGGATGAGCAGAATGACGCTGGTGGCGAAGAGCAAGAGCTCCAACCCAGCCATGGGCCATCCGGGTACACCGCGAACCTCTTTCTCCTGGTACTTCATGGGACCTCCCATTAATCGGGGCCCGCCGTCACTCCTGGAAGCCGGAGCCCCCTTCGGCTTCCGAGATATCAGTATGATATCACATTGATATTATCGGCCGGCAAGCGGATTCATTCAGATGAATCGCAACTTTCTGGTGTTCCTCGCGCTGCTCAGCGGAGACGGAGAATCGGAAGGCGGATCGGCGGCCCAGACGATGAGCCGTTCTCGATCCGGAGCTCGACGTAGTAGACGCCGGTGGGAAGCTCACGCCCGGCATCGTCATGACCGTCCCAAGTCATGCTGTGCTCTCCGGCGGGAAGCGCCTTCCGCTGCGCGAGGGAACGCTGCAACCGCCCCGTCGTGTCATACACGCGGGCGTCGATCGAAGCGGCCTGTCCCAACGCGAACGAGATGGAGGCGCGCTCACGGAATGGATTCGGCGAGACCGAGCCTGCCCGAAGCACGGTCTCGGCGAGATCGCCTCGCGGATCGGCCCCGGCGGTGACGGGGATCATGACGAAGTCGAGCACCGCCTGTTCCGCCGAGTCGAGAGAGATCTCGACTTCCTGCGGGTGATACCCGTCGCGCTCCGCTCGGATCGTATAGGTGCCGGGCATCAGGTTCGCGAGGCTGTAGCCTCCATCGGAGTCCGAAATGTCGCCCGTGTAGCCCGTTCCCTCGATCGACAGATTGACGCCGCTTTCGTCTGCCGAGTCGGTGCGATCGACGTGCCCCCGCAGGATCGCGGGAGTGAAACGCGGTCCCGCCAGAGCCAGAGCAGTTGTTCCATTGCCGATGGTGATCCCGCGCAGAAGGCTTCCGCTCACCCAGTCGATCGTGTCGCAGGTGCGGTGATAACAGGGATAGCTGTCCCACTCGTTCTCGATCGCGAGCATGGAAGGGAAGCCTTGCTCGTGGAACGGCACGTGATCGCTCCCGAACCCGTCGTTCGGATAGACGTAAACGCTCAACCCGGCGTAGGTCTCCGCATGCTGGCGCACGAGCTGGACGAGCCATTGCGAGCTGTTGCCGGAAACGAATCCTTCTACCCAGAGCTGCGCGCCCGCCGGATCGTCATAGCCCACCATGTCGAAGGTGAGCACCCCGATCACATTCCAACCATCGGCAGCCGCCATCGACGCGTATGCGGCGCTCCCGAAGAGGCCTTGCTCTTCGCCGCCGAAGAGCACGAAGTGAATGGTGCGTTCCGTTTCGACGGACGCGAGGAGCCTCGCCAGCTCGGTCACCGCCGCGGAACCGGTCGCGTTGTCCTCCGCTCCGGGCGCCAGGGTCTGCGGGCTTTGCGAGGTGGCATCGAGATGCGCGCCCAGGATCACGATCTCTTCCGGATGCACGGTTCCGACCTTGATGCCGACCACGTTCTGGCGAGTGCCCCCGCAGCAGTTGAAATCGTGGAGATAGGCTTCATCCAGCCCGAAGCTCTCGAATCGGTCCCGCATGTGGACGGCCGCGGCCGCGTAATGCGAAGTCGAGGTATATCGAGTCGGGTAGCTCGTCAGGTTCGCCACTGTCGCCATGAGCGAATCGCTGGAAACCGCGTCGGCCAGGCTTTCCAGCGTCCGGATCGTGATCGACGGCTCCGGATCC
>CAMPIC010000592.1 GCA_946886185.1 uncultured bacterium | reverse complement strand
CCAGGAACAGGAGCGAGTTGGCGATCCACGCTCCCATCACGACGGTCGCGAGAAAGGCGGGCAGAGTCTCCCATGCGGACGGAGGGCTCAGGAGTCCGGCCGCCCATCCCACCGCCATGAGCGGCAAGAAGCGGAAGAGGATGTAGTACGCGCTCACCCCGAGACGCTTCGAGAGGAACCCGGCGAAATAGTCCATGGGACGGCATAAGTCCACCGCGATCTGTCCGCTTCGAACAGAATCGGCCACTTCGACGCGTCCCCATTGCGGAATCACCATGAGGAGCGCTTGTGACACGGTGACGTAGGTCACGATGTCGGTGGCGGAGAGACCGCCGATCGACGCGCGCTCGGCGTAGCAGGCGCGCAGAGCGTAGGCGCGAAAGAAGAGGAAGAACGCGTTGGTGAAGAGCCCGGACCAGTTCGCGACGCGATAGGCGAGCTGTCTACGGATCGCCGTCGCGAAAACGGCGGCGCACGCATCGAGCAGCTCCGAGAGACGCATCGACCGATTGTGCCGTGAAGAAACCGACCAGACAACCGCGTGTGCGATTGCTTGAGTGCCGCAGCCGCGGGCTTGTTTACGCCCCGTCCGTTCGGGGCTATAGGGTGGTCTGCTCGGGCCTGTGCGGAGTCGTTCGGCGGACTTGCCTACCGGCGGCACGTACGAAAGTCAGTCGATTACTCCCCGGCCTCTCGTGCGGCCGCCGCGCGGGCCTCGATCGTGATCGTCTTGACCTTCTCCAGCATCTCCCGGATCTGCTCCGCCATCTCCAGGTCGCGGGGCAGAGGATCCCACAGTTTCGCGTTCTTGGATTCGTGCCCGACGACTTTGCCTTCCGGATCGACGGTCAAAACGAGATGGCCGAGATACTGGCCGCGTGTACCGGTCGCTTGCACGATCGCATCGCCCACCGTCTCCGGAGCCTCGTTGTAGGCGGGAAGATTGCCGAGAATGGCGAGGTCGATCTCGGGGATCTGCTTCAAGATCGCGTTGGTATCGGCCGCCGGCATCTGCGAAAGAAGTACGATCAGATCGGCTTGACCCTCCAGGGCGAGGATCTCCTTCCGCGCTTCAGTGAGCGGATCGTAAAAGCGCACGTCCACGCCTTCCGGAAACTGCACCGAGGTGTACTGCCGCCCGCTGATCAATCCCAGGATGCCGATCTTGACGCCTGCGCGCTCGAGCACGACATGGCGCTGGCCGATAGGAGCTTCGACGCCGTCCTGGACCCGCGTCAGATTGGTGGTGACGACCGGAATGACGTCGTCGGCCATCAGCTCCTGGAAGAGCGACCAGTTGCCGAGCTCGCGCGCTCCCGGGGTGACCGCGTCCACTTCTGTCTTCTTCATCGCCTCCCAGAGGAACCGGCTCAACTCGTCCGCGCCGAACTCCTGCGTGCTGAAGAAGTCGCCCGCATCCAGATGGAGAAGCGCCACCCCTTCGTTGTGGAGCGAGTCGATCACCCCCGCGCGGAGATCGAATCCCCCCTTCTTGTCCGATTTGCAGCCGCAGTCAGTGATCTCGCCATGGACCGCGCCGAAGGAGACCACGTGGAGGGTCGCGTTGCCGTCAGCGCCGGAAGCTGGCAGCGACGACAGCCCCATCAACGCCACGATGCCGCATACGTGGACCCAGGCGCTTCGCATGGCGAACGAGAACGAGCGACGGACGGAGCTACGGAGGGGGTTGCTGACCGAGTCGCGGAAGCGTTCGATCGAACCGCGGAGGGGATGGCGCAGGAGGCGGTCGACGCGGTGAAGGATCGATCTACTGATCGAGTTTCGGGCTGAATCTCCGCTCCAGTGATGGATCGAGCGATGGGTGAACGACGGAAAGCATTGGCGGATCAATGGACTACCTCCCACGGCCAAAAACGCTGCTGTACCCCCGATTTTACCGGATCGGCCCCGGATCAGAGCGCAACATCCGGCGCGCCTTCCGCAAAATCCGCAGGAAATTGGCGGTATGGGCGAGCGGGCTGATGTGGCTCTTCTCCTCTCCGTAAATCGTGCGGATCGGGACCCATTCGAGGCGCATCCCCTCTCGGACGCACACCACGATCATCTCTACCTCGAACTCGAAGCCCTGCTCCTCGCTGTTTTGCAGGAGGCGCAGGAGCGGCGCGGAAATCAGCCGATACCCGGACTGGTTGTCCAGGATGGGGCGCCCGACCACGCGGGAGAAGGAGGCGCGCGCGAATCGGTTCGAGAGCCGCCTCACGAACGGCATCTTTCCGAAGTCCCGGGCTCCGATGACCAGCTCCGCGCCGGTCGCCTCGTGCCGCTCGAGGAACTTCGTGATTTCGGACGGATCGTGCTGGCCGTCCGCGTCCAGAGTAATGATTGCATCGAACCCGTGCTCCAAGGCGTACCGGAATCCCGCCCGGAGCGCGGCACCCTTGCCTTGATTGGGGCGCTGGCGGAGAACCTCGGCGCCCGCCGCCTCCGCCATGTCGGCCGTCCGGTCTCTCGATCCGTCGTCGACCACCAACACCGAAAGGATCGCGCGCGACTCCCGCACGACAGCCGCGATCCCCGCCTCTTCGTTGTACCCGGGGATCACGGCCAGGACCTTCGGGCTCTCCTTCAACGCGGCGCCTCTGCGAATGAACGGAGCAGGATGAGAGCGGTCGAAATCGGATTCTCACGTGGTTTGCGCACCCGAATGCGGTGCCGGCCGTGCAAGTCGAACTCCACCTGGAACGGGACAGTGCGCACGATCGTCTCGATCTGCTTCTTCTTGAGATCGCGTCCCATCTCGAGTTGCACCGAATCGAGCCGCACCTGGACGCGCTCGACGTCGTTCTCCCCCGCGAGCAGACGGATGCGGCGGAGTCCGAGCAGATGCTGCAC
>CAMPIC010000591.1 GCA_946886185.1 uncultured bacterium | reverse complement strand
ATCCTCCACCGTGTAGCAGCCTGCCGTGTTGGGAAGAAGCGTGTAGCGATCGAGGTCGATGTAGCGAAGCAGGCTGTCGGCGTTGTCCCGATTCAAGTCGATTCGCCGGATCGCGACCGTGACGATCTCGGCGCCGCTTTCCTCGAGCGCCCGTCGCGTTTCTTCGAAATCCTTGTACTTCCCGGTGCCCACCATGAGGCGCGACCGATAGGTCCGCCCGGCGATGGTCAGCCCTTCTCCCCCACGCAGTGGTGGCGTCATCTTCAGCCTCCTTGAACGGCCTGCACGATCTCGATGCGATCGCCATCCTCGACCGGAGTCTCCGCGAGGTACGACTTGGAGATCACTTCGGCATTGCGAGCCACGGCCAGTCCCGACGACCGAGCATCGATTCCGAGCGTCTCGAGCAGCTCCGCGAGCGTGCTCACCGGAGCAATCTCGCGATCCACCCCATTGATCCGCAGTTTCATGGATTGTCTTCCGTTCGATCCCACGAAATGGCCTCCGCTCGCTCCGACGGCGACGACATCATGTTTGCCACGGACATGTGATACTGCTCCAGGATCCGCTTCTCCAGCTGCGCAGAGAGCAAGGGTGCGAGCAGGATCCCATTCCGATAGAGCCCGATCCCGTGAAACACCGATCCGGCCGGATCTTCGATCAATTCCGGGGACCCTTCGCCCGCGAGAGGGCGCGCCCCCGACCAGGCCTCGACGAATTCCGCGTCGCTCAAAGACGGAATGATCCCGATCGCTCGGTCGAGCAGCCACCGCACTCCTCCCGCGGTGACGCGCGGAGCTTCTCCTTCCGCTGCTGTTGCTCCCACCAGGAGGGTTCCGTCGCGTTGTGGAACGAGGTAGATCCCACCTTCCTTGTGAATGAGATGCCGGATCGCCCTTCCTGATCGCGGGCGCAGACGCACGATCTCGCCACGCACGGGACGGGGCCGAAAACGTGCGCGCAGCTCCTCTCCGAGGAGCTCGCCCGCTCCGGCTCCGGCGGCGTTGAGCACGATGCGGCCGCGCACGATTCCTTCGGCGGTGCGCACCGTAACGTGCTCGCGGTCGGCCGTTTCCACCGGCGCCCGTTCCAAGGCGAGCGCGCGCGTGGGAATCCATCGACCCCCTCGGCGCGCGAACGCTTCCCGAAGCGCGTCATGCAACACCCGCGGATCGACGTATCCTTCGCCGGCGAAGAAAATCGCGTTGTCCGATTCAACGGAAAGATCAGGCTCCAGCTCTTGGAGCGCCGACGCATCCAATGCTTCCGCGCGGATGCCCTGCGCGGACAGCTGATCGAGGAGCCCATTGCGCCGGTCGGCCGCCACGAGAAGAAGGGTGCCGGGAAACTCGATCTCGATGTCGCGATCCGACTCGCGCTCGATCTCCTCGACGAACGCGGGATACATTGCGAGAGACCGCGCGAGCAGCGCCTGCATGTCCGCGTTGGGCGAGATCTCCGTGAACGGCGCGAGCATTCCGGCCGCCGCGCGGGTGGCGCTGCGCTCGGGCGCGTCGTCCACGATCACCACCGGAAGGCCGGCGCGAAGCAAACGCCAGGCGGTCGAAAGTCCGAGAATGCCGCCGCCGATCACGACGACGTCGCCCGCGGCGGAATCGGACATCGCCGGGACGCGGCTGTTCGCCAGGACCAGGGTGGCCCATTGGATACCGGAGCGAGTCGGCATGGATCTGGTGGCTCCCTGCTCGTCGAGCTGATCCGTTCGGCGGGGTGGGGAGAGCTGCCGCGCAAAACGCGCTTCGCTCGGAGGTCGTTTCCCTACGCTGGTATCATCCAGATCAGGTTCCGGGGTCTTCTCTCAGTCCAGTGGAGGCGAAGCGCACCGCTCTGCATCCCGGACACCCCCAACGACCGTCGCAACGGAATCCAGTCGTGAGATTAGGAACCGGCGACCGGCCCTGTCAATTCGGTTGGCACGAGCAGCTCTTCCTCGATCAGGCCGAAGACGATCTCCTCCGCTCCCTCACCGGCGCCGAGCGCGATCGCATCCGCGACGATCTGGCGGAGAGAACGGGGCCGCTCCGACCGAGCGAGCAGCGCGAACAGCTCCTCGCTGATCTCGAGCACGCCCACCAGCCAATGGCTGCGCGCGTCTCCTGTCCGATCGAGCTGCAAAAGGAGGTACTCCGGGGCGTCGGGATCGAGCTCCACGAAGGGGAGAGGCGGCGGCGCCGGAACCACCTCGTCGAAGGGCGCGCCCGTCTGCTCCAGCGTCTGCCGGATGTGCTCGTGGAGCGCAGCCGTGCCTGCCGGCGTCTGGAGCAGGAAATGGTCGGAGGAGAATTGAAAGCCTGCTGAGATCGCAACGGCAGCCGAGGGAGATGGTTCCGCTCCAACATCGCCTGGCCACTCTGTTTTCGATCCACCGGGATGGATCTCTGATTGCGCGTCGCTCGATCCTGGTTGCGCATCGACATTGCAAACCGCGCCGAGGATCGATCGCGCCCCGCGTCGCAAGCGCGCGATTTCGGTCTCCAGGCGGGCGAGCGGGCCCACTCGCGGGTCTCTCTGTAGCTCGGACCACTTCTGCAGGAACGCGCCGAAGCAGAGCGCCAACGATCCCCGCAACTGGATGCATTCGTGGAACTCGGGAGCGCAGAAAAACCGATCGCAAACCGCGAGGGATCCGCTGCTCTCGGCGACCGCCCCGAGACTGGCCGCGAACTCGTGCAGCAGCACTTTGCGCGCCCGGCCGGGCCGCTCCGGATCGGCGTGCCAGGCGCGCGGATCCGGGCGCCGCAGCCACTCGATCCCCGAAGGAGGCAGCGCGAGCCCCGCCAGAGTCTGATCCGGCTGCGCGAGGACATCCCGGGCGAACGCGGAGTCATAGAGCATACGCACCATGAC
>CAMPIC010000590.1 GCA_946886185.1 uncultured bacterium | reverse complement strand
GCCTGGTTGGGAAGCTGGATCGACGCCGAAGGAAGCTACGGCCATGAGGACAATCGTCGCGGCGACGGCGACGCGCGCGCCGGCGCGTTCTATCACGAAGGCTCGTTTCGCCTGGGAACGGGCAGGCGCTTCGAATCGGTGATCGTCTCGGGGGAAGTGAGCCGGAGAGACACCTACGAACGAGAAGGAGGGCGCCAATCGCTCCGGGACGTGGGGAAGTCCGCGACCGCTTCCGCGGAGTGGCGCCGCGCGGGAGGGAGCTATCTCGCAGGAAGCTTCACGCGCCGCGAGCTCGAACCGAAGGATGACCGCGCGGCCGTCACGAGCGATCTCGGACAGGTGCGCTGGCTGGAGCGCGCCGGAGACGGGCTCTTCCAGCAGGAGAGCCGTTGGGAGCTCTCCACCGCGGTCGAGCGCCGGCGAATCGAGCGCATCGAGTTCGTCGGCGAAGGGTTGGGGCACTACGACTCGCTCGGCGTCTACCAGGGAATCGGCGACTACGAAGTGCTCATCCGCGAGAATCCGGATCCTACCCGCGTGCAGCGGATCGACGCCTCGTTCCGTACCGAGCTCGATCTCTCCCGCCGCGAGAGCACGGGCGGATCGCGGCTGTGGCGCGCGCTCCAGACGGCGCGGCTCGTGCACAGCTGGACCGCGCGCGTCGAAACGGAGCGGGAGAGCGGATACCTGTGGGCGCGGATGGTGCCGGTGCTCCTGGGCAGGCGTGATCTCTCGCTGGTCGACGTGCGGATGCGGGCCGACCTCAGTCTTCTGCCGAGCGCTCGCTGGGCTTCTCCCCGGGTGCGCGGCGAGGAACGGCGCTTCGCGCAAGGAGCCCCGGGATCGCTCCGCGAGGAGTCGCTTTTTCGACTGCTCGGTTTCGGCCTGCGCTCCCGCCCCACGGAGCGATGGTCGGCGGATCTCGACCTCGAATGGGATCGCGATCTGCGCATCGTGCGCGCGAGCGGATCGGGCGGGCGCACCGGTTGGACGTCGACGCGTCTGTCCACCGAGCATGAGGTGGGTGTGTGGAGGCGGCTCTCCGGATTGGCGCGCGCGAGCAGCCGCGCACGCGATCGGATCGGATCCACCGAGTCCGCCGTGGTCTACGAGCTGAGCCCGGCGGTGGTGTTCACTCCTCCTTCGCGCGGGCGCGTCGAGCTGCGCACCACCCGCACCTGGGTGGAGCGAAGCGGCGGGGATGGACGCGCGAGCCGCGATCTGGAAGTCGCGGGATGGGTCTCCCGCGCAGTCGCGACGATTCAGCTGCGCGACGCGCTCGATCTCTCCTTGTCGTTCCGCGAGAGCCGTCCGGAAGGCGGCAAGACGATCCGCGATGCGCGCACCGAGCTGCGCGCCACGTTCTAGAGGCGACGATGTGCACCGCCCAGCTAGTTCGAACGAGTAATCACCGGTGCGAGGCAGCCATGATGGCCGCGCGCGGCGTTCGAGAAGTCATGCTCCTCGTTCCACCGGTCTTCCTGGCCGCCGTGCTCCTCGCGCCGGTGTGCGTGCAGGCGCAGGACTCACCGCAGGAGCGGCGCGAAGTGGTGGTGGATGGAACCAACAGGATCTCTCCGCGCGACGTGTCCCGGCTCCTCGACAGCGCTGTCTCCCAGACGGACCCGCACGCCGTCGACCAATTGCTCGCCGGACTGGGGCGCAGGCTGGAAGAAGCGGGCCTGCTCGAGGCTCGCATCGAGCTCGACACCGCGAGCGATCCGGTGCGCATGGTCGTCACGGAAGGTCCCTTTGCGCACTGGGATTCCCTCTCGGTATCGGTGCGTGGCGGGGAGGATGCAGCTCCCGCGCCGCGCGTGGGGGGAGAGTTTTCCGTGGAGCGGTTCGATCGCGCCCTTGCGCGGTGGGTCGAGGATTGGGCCGACGCCGGCTACCCATTCGCGATCGCGACGGTCGAGAGCCTCCGGGTCGAATCGGGCGCCGTCCGCGCCGGCATCCGCTGCGATCCCGGTCCGCGGGTACAGGTCGCGGAAGTCGCATTTCCCGGCGCGAGCCGGACGCGCGCGTCATTCCTCGAGCGTTGGATCCGCTTTCGTCCCGACCGCCTCTACCGAGAATCACGCATGCGCGACGAGCGCCGGCGGCTGGAGCAGAGCGGACTGTTTCTCGGCGTCGATGCGCCCGAGCTCGAGCTGCTCGCCGACGGAACGGTGCGGGTGCGCTATCCCGTGCGCGAGGGGCCACACAATCGCGCCGAGGGAGCGGTGGGTTATGCCGGCGCTTCCGAGACGGTGTCGGGATTCGCCTCGCTCCGTCTGGGCAATCTCTTCGGGACCGGTCGCAGCCTCGGATTCCTCTGGGAGCGCGCCGCCGCGGAGCAGTCGCTCTTCGATCTGCGCTATCGAGAGCCACTCCTGCTCGGATATCCGCTCGCGGTCGATCTCGCGATCTCCCAGGAAGTGCAGGATTCGACCTACACCCTCGATCGCCTGGAAACGGGGATCGAGCTCGGCGTCGGCGTCGATCTCTATGTATCCGCCGGTCTCGAGCTTCGCCGAGCGGTCCTCGGATCGCAGCCTTCCGAGGTGGTGCGCCGCTCCTCGACGGTGTTCGGGGCGCGCTACGAAGGAGTGCGATCGGGCTGGCGCGGAACACGCGCCGGCGGAACTTTTCGCACCGGTCAGAGCAGGATCGATCCTCCGGGAAAGGCCCCTGAGCGGAAGCAGCGGCTGGAGCGCGCGGAAGCGCGCGCGGCGACGTTCTGGCGACCGGGACCGCTCATTCTTCACGGGCGCGCCAGCGGCGGAGCGCTTTCCGGATCGGCATCCGACGATCCCTCGCTCGCGGAAGCGCTCTGGGTCGGAGGAACGACCACCGTGCGGGGCCTCCGGGAGCGCGCTCTCGCCACC
>CAMPIC010000589.1 GCA_946886185.1 uncultured bacterium | reverse complement strand
TGGGCCGTCCTACAGAAGGAGCGGCGCCGCGGGTGGGCGAGCCGGAAGAGCCACCCGCCGCTCCCGGAGAAGAGTCCGTCTGGCCGCCCGTGATGGAACCGCGCGAGCAACCGAAGCGCCCGGCCGGGTGGGAAGTCGATTCCAAAGGGGGCGTTCCTCGGTGAGCACGCAAGTGGGTCGGACTCGTCTCGGAAATCGGCGGGGAGGGGTGATCGGATGAACCCGATCCTCTTCTGGATCCTCGCGGGGATCAGCGTAATCTCCGCGCTCGTCGTGGTGGGCAAGCGCAGTCCGCTCGGGTCGGCGCTCGGGCTCGCGGTTTGCCTCTCCGCGCTGGCGGGGCTGTTCGCCGCGCTGTCGGCGCCGTTCCTGTTCATCATCCAGATCCTGGTCTATGCCGGCGCCGTCATCGTGCTGATCGTCTTCGTGATCATGCTCCTCAACCTGGGCCGGGAGGATCTGCGCGAGCAGGCGATCCAGCGCGCCAAGTTCGGAGTGTCCGCGCTGCTCTGCGTGGTCGCCGCGCTCCTCGTGCTCCGGCTCACCGCGGGCGCCTCCATCGGAAGGGCCGCGGAGATTCCAGCCGACTTCGGGACGATCGAACGGATTGCGGACGTGCTCGTGACCCGCTACGTTCTCCCGCTCGAAATCATCGCGGTGATCCTCCTGGTCGGAATCCTGGGGGCCGTGGTGATGGCGAAGCGGGGCGAGTGAAGGAGAACCGGGATGGGCGAAATCACCACCAACCACTTCGTGATCCTGGCGACGGTGCTCTTCGCCATTGGAACGCTCGGAGTCCTGGGCCGCCGGGGCGCGATCACCGTGCTCATGTCGATCGAGCTCATGCTCAACGCGGTCAATCTCCTCCTCATCGCGGGATCGCGCCAGTGGGGCAATCTCGAGGGGCAGATGCTCGCGTTCTTCGTCATCGCGATCGCCGCGGTGGAGGCGGCGGTCGGGCTCGCCATCCTGGTCGCGATCTTCCGCGCCAAAGAGTCGGTCAACCTGGACGAGCTGAGCGCGCTCTACGAGTGAGGGAGTCGTCGTGAACGTTGACTATCTCTGGCTGATCCCGATCCTCCCGCTGCTCGGAGCGGTGATCAACGGACTGCTGGTCCTGCTGACGACCCATCGCGAGCAAGGACCGCCGCGCGCGCTTTCCGGATGGCTCGGCACCGCGATGGTGGCGGGCTCGTTCGTCCTGACCTGGCGCGGATTCCTCGAGCTGCGCGGACTTTCGGAAGCGGAGCGCGCGCTCACCCAGACCTGGTTCTCGTGGATGCCGGTGGGGCCGCTCGACCTCACGGTCGGATTCCTGCTCGATCCACTCTCCTCGATCATGCTCCTCTTCGTGACCGGGGTGGGGACGCTCATCCACATCTATTCGATCGGATACATGGCGCACGACCGCGGCTTCGCGCGCTTCTTCGCGTATCTCAACCTCTTCATGTTCGCGATGATCCTGCTCGTCCTGGGGGACAATCTGATCGTCCTCTTCGTCGGATGGGAAGGGGTCGGCCTCTGCTCGTACCTCCTGATCGGGTTCTGGCACAAGTCGGCGGCGACCGCGGTCGCGGGGAAGAAGGCGTTCATCGTCAACCGGATCGGCGACTTCGGCTTCCTGCTGGGGATCTTCGTTCTCTTCTGGACCTTGATGGAGCACGGGGAAGGAACGCTGAACTTCCAGCAGATGCAGGCGCAGGCGAATCTCATTCCCGCGGGAGCGGCGGTGCTGGCCGGTCTCCTGCTCTTCGTGGGAGCGACGGGGAAGTCGGCGCAG
The DNA here is from genome assembly GCA_946886185.1 of uncultured bacterium. The sequence goes on along the minus strand of CAMPIC010000589.1, from coordinate 1,093 downwards.
ATCCCGCTTTACGTCTGGCTGCCGGATGCGATGGCCGGTCCCACTCCGGTCTCGGCGCTCATCCATGCGGCCACCATGGTCACCTCCGGCGTCTACATGCTCGCGCGCATGAACTGGTTGTACGCGATCGATCCGACTCCGCTGACCGTGGTCGCGATCATCGCGGCGATCACCGCGCTCATGGCGGCGACGATCGGGCTCACCCAGTTCGACATCAAGAAAGTGCTCGCCTACTCGACGGTGAGCCAGCTCGGCTACATGTTCCTGGCGTGCGGCGTGGGCGCGTACGGAGCGGCCATCTTCCACGTCTTCACGCACGCCTTCTTCAAGGCGCTGCTCTTCCTCGGATCGGGGAGCGTGATCCACGCGCTGCACGAGGAGCAGGACATCCGCAAGATGGGCGGGCTGATCAAGAAGATTCCGATCACCGGATGGACGTTCGTGGCGGGATGGCTGGCCATCTGCGGGATCGTTCCGTTCGCCGGCTTCTTCTCGAAAGACGAGATCCTCTGGAAGGCCTGGAGCGCGAGCATGAGCGCGACTCCCTGGCTGCCCAAGCTGCTCTGGACGATCGGGTTCCTCACCGCGGGATTGACCGCGCTCTACATGACGCGGCTGGTGATGATGACCTTCTTCGGAAAGTCCCGTGTGGAGCCCGAGAAGGCGCATCACATCCACGAGTCGCCCTGGACCATGACCGTTCCGCTAATCGTCCTCGCGATCGGCTCGCTCGGAGTCGGATTCCTGGGCACGCCCGAGTTCCTGGGGTTGGGTCCCAACCGGTTCGAGCGGTGGCTTCATCCGGTGTTCGCGGCGGGCGAAGCGGCCGCGCATGCTTCGGTGGCGCCGCATCCGGCAGATGGACACGGCGACATCTCGTTGACGGCTCCGCACGGCGATGCGGCGGGAAGCGACGCGTCGCACGCGGACGGCTCGGCGACAGGCGCGAGCCATGGCGAGATCTCCTTGGTGAATCCGCAGGTCGCCGCGCGCGCGGGCCAGGAAGGCGGCGCGGGTTCGCACGCAGCGGCGCATGCGGCCCATGACACCACCATGGAGTGGGTGCTGATGTTCGCGTCGCTCGGTCTCGCTG
>CAMPIC010000588.1 GCA_946886185.1 uncultured bacterium | reverse complement strand
CGCGAGGAGCGGACCGATTCCTCCCACTCCCGCATTGTTGACCAGCCCGTCGAGCCCCGCGGTCTGCCCGGCCAACCAGGAACCGGCGGAACGAACGGAATCCGGATCCCGCACATCGAGCGGGAACGGGACGACTCCCGGCAACGCCGCCAGCGATTCGAGATCGGCAGGCTTGCGCGCCGATGCGTAGACGCGGTGCCCGAGGCTCGAGAGCCGTTCCGTGAGATCGCGACCGATTCCGGTGCTCGCTCCTGTCACGAGGACCGCGCGCGATTCACGCGAACGTGTCTTCGAAGAAGGCTCCGGGCGGATGTCCTGCCGATTCATAGGTACCCTCCTGGTCACGTCCTCGACGGTCTCGATCCACCCGACATGTCCGGGGTCGAGCCCCTGAACTTCCGCGAGGCCCTCGAGGAGCTCCGACGAGAACGCGTCGTCAATCGATCGCGCCAGTTCCGATGACTGCTCCGGGAGTCTCGACGATCGCCCTCGGTTGGTGAGCCTTCCACCAAGCGCGAGCCGCTTCTTCCGGCCATGGATCCGCGCGAGCGCAGGCGGAAAGAGCATGCGCGAGGTCGAGCGCAGAAACGGGCCGCTCCGACGGATCCTTGGCCAGACACTGCATCACCAAGCGTTCCAGCGCCGCCGGGATCGGCATCTCGACCCGCGCCGATGGAGGAAGTGGAGTCTCTCGAGCATGCTGCACCAACTGCTCGAGCGGAGTCGCGCCTGAAAACACCAGATCTCCGGTAAGCATCCAATAGGCCACGCAGCCCAGCGCGTAGAGGTCTGAGCGGGCATCGCCTCGTTGACCGCGGGCCTGCTCCGGAGAGAGGTACGCGGCAGTACCTGGGATCGCGTGCTCGGCGGTGATGTCCGTCCGTGTCTCGGTGCCGTGGACTGTTTTGACCAGACCGAAGTCCAAGATCTTGACGAAGTCCACTTCGCGTCCGTACCGGCACACATAGACATTGGCCGGCTTGATGTCGCGATGGATCAGCCCTGCCTCGTGCGCTTCCGCCAGCGACTCGCAGATTTGCAGGAGCAGGTGGATCGCTCGCGAGGCCGGAAGAGGTCCGAAACGTTCCACCAAGAGCTCGAGATCGTATCCATCGAGGAGCTCCATCACGTAATAGAGAGCGCCGGATTCGGTGACGCCGTAATCATAAAGTTGAATCGTGTGCGAGCAGCGCAGGGAAGCCGTGGCCTGCGCCTCCTTCTCGAAGCGATCCCGCGCCGATCCTGAGCCCGGGCCGACGAGACCGAGGATCTCCGGTCGGATCAGTTTGACGGCGGCGGGCCGGGCCAGGAATCGATGGCGGGCGAGCCACACTTCTCCCATCCCTCCTTTCCCGAGAACCCGTTCCAGCCGATAGCTTCCCATCCGGCGCGCTTCGGCGACCTGAAGTCCCAGTCCATGCACGATCCGCGAGCCAAAGTAGGCCATCACGACTGCGACGGCAGGGCCGAACGACGAGGCGACATAGTCATCCGCCCGGCACTCGATCGCGCCGATCGAATCGAGAAGCCAGAGTCCGAGAGGACGGGTGGAAGCGGCGAGCACGGCGGTCATGAGCGTGGCGTGCGGCGCGAGGGGTACGATCAGCGGAAACAGGATGATGAGCGGAGTGACCCAGGTGAGCTGCGGAAGCGAGCCCTGATCCTGGTAAACCGCGATCGGGTTCGACAGGGAGATCGTGGCGCAAAGGAGTACCTCCAGACCGAGGCCTGCCCAGAGCAGTTGCGCGTTCGAGATTCGAGGCGTCCTGGTGAGCACGACCATCGCCGCGCACACCAGGAACATCATCAGGCTTCCCGAGAATGGAATTCGGCTGGTCGCTTCCAGCGGGGGCGCGTCGCCGAACGCGATCGCGATCCGTTGACCCACCCAGATCAGGACATCCAATCCGGAGGCGAAGAGAACGAGAAGGGCGACGATGCGTATGCGTCCGCGCGTTTTCTCGAGCAGGTCGGCCGGCAAACCGAGGTTGGAGGCAGTCCGGGCTCCTCTATTGGCTTCGTAGAAGAGCGTGGGAAGCGCCGGCATCGAGAGCCTCGTCGGGATCGTGACACGGATCGACCTGGGAGTGGGTTGCTCGCGCAACCATGCGGACAGTAAGGGTCGTTGCTCGCTCCGTCCATCCCACCCTGGCCCGAAAGGGCGCGGACATGGCGCGAAACGATAAATAATTGCTATGTAATTACTTATGCAGATAGATGATCCGTATCATTGGGTCCGATGACGCAACGGAGGGCTCCGCGAAGCGCTAAGTCGTGCATTTCGGAGAGCGGCATGCATGTTGCTCTGTCCGTACCAGAGCGCAGCGATTCTGAAACAGATTCCGAATCGCGCACCGACCACCATCTCGGAGGAATGTCGTGCCATCACTTTCGTACCGCGGTCGCGCCCTCGCTGGCCTCGTGCTCGTTGCGCTACTCCTGATCACCAGCGGGTGCGCATCCGATCGTGACGGTTCTCCGACGGCGCCGAGCTCATCCGAAATCGCCACGGAACCGGTGTGGGCGTATCCGAACCCCACGACTGCGGACGGGAGCGAGCTCGGTCTCCTCGACTGGCTCCTCCGTGTCGTGCAGTCGGTCGTTCGGATCGTGCTTCCGACCCAGTCGGCGATTCTCGAGGGCCACATCTACCGACTGGAGGTTCCGCGCGGAGCACTCCCTCGAAGCGCAGTGTATTCGATGACGTACCAGGCGAGCGGCCCCTCCCAGGTCACTCTCGGACCTCACGGCGCGCAATTCGCCGTCCCGGTGGAGCTCTCGATCGACCTGAGCAACACATCGCTGGCCGACGCGCCGGACGTGACGTTGTTCTGGTGGGACGAGGACAACGGCCGCTGGGTCGACGTCGGAGGCGTGTGG
>CAMPIC010000587.1 GCA_946886185.1 uncultured bacterium | reverse complement strand
GTCGCGCAGCTTGTATCGGACTTCACCGCTTCCGATTCCTTTGCGCTCGAGCCAGGCGACGATGGTGCGTTTGCTTTCCAGGCCGCGCAGACCGTTCAACGAGACTTCGTCGTTCGCGGAGTTGACCGCGACTCCGTATCCGGTAAACGCCTCGGCGAAAGCCCCAGGGTTGTTCAAGTAGTCGGCGCGTATCGTTTCGAGCAAGGACCGATGCCCTTCCTCGTCGCGCACGTTGCCCGGGCGACCGTGATCCGCCGCGAGACGCTCCTCCGCCACAGTCGGCGGCAGCAGCCACTCGTCATCTGGAATCATCACCGGACGAACGGGCAGATCGAACACTTTCGCGAACTCGAAGTCGCGCGTGTCGTGCGCGGGCACCGCCATGATCGCGCCCGTGCCATAGCCGATCAGCACGTAGTCCGCGATCCAGATCGGAACGGTCTCCTTCGTACACGGATTGATCGCATAAGCGCCCGAGAAGACTCCGTCCTTTTTCTTGCTATCCGCCTGGCGATCGAGCTCCGATTTTTGCGAGGCCGCCACTCGATACGCGTCGACCGCGGGCCGCTGCTCGGGCGCGGTGATCCACTCGACCAGTGGGTGCTCGGGCGCCAGCACCAGATAGGTCGCGCCGAAGAGCGTGTCCGGCCGCGTAGTGAAGATCTCGATGTCGGCCGCCGCAGCTTGCGACCCACCGGGCGCCGCAGGGTTGGCGAGCGGGAAACGCACGCGCGCGCCCTCACTGCGTCCAATCCAATTCCGCTGCAGCTGCTTCAGCGAGTCCGACCAGTTGATCGTATCCAGATCTTCGAGCAGCCGGTCGGCGTAGGCGGTGATACGCAGCATCCACTGCTCGAGCGGCCGGCGATACACCGGATAGTTGCCGCGCTCGGACCGACCGTCGTTGGTCACCTCCTCGTTCGCGAGCACGGTCCCGAGCATCGGGCACCAATTGACCGGCACTTCGTCGACGAAAGCGAGGCGGTGATGGTTGAGAACCTGGCTGCGTTGACCCGGGCTCAGTGTGGACCAGGCGGGCAGGTCCGCGAACCGGACTACACCCGAATCGGACGAACGAACGATGCGGCCCGTGCTCGCGTCCGCACGAGCTCGATCGGACTCCAGCTCCGCCAGCAGGTCGCGAATCGGCCGCGCTTTCTTCTGCGCCGGATCGAACCAGGAATTGAAGAGCTGGAGGAAGATCCACTGCGTCCAGCGGTAGTACTCCGGATCGATGGTGGTAATTTCCCGATCCCAGTCATAGGAAAGCGCGAGCGCTTTCAACTGGCGCCGAAACGTAACGATGTTCGCTTCGGTGGTGACGCGGGGATGCGTGCCGGTCTCGATCGCGTACTGCTCCGCGGGCAATCCGAAGGCGTCGTAGCCCATCGGATGCAGCACGTTGAATCCGCGCATCCTCCGGAATCGCGAAACGATGTCCGAGGCGATGTACCCGAGCGGGTGGCCGACGTGCAGTCCCCTTCCCGAGGGATAGGGAAACATGTCGAGGATGTACGACTTCGGCTTCTTCGGATCGAAGCCGGGATCCCCCGGACCGGGCGCCCGGAACGTCTTGTGCGCTTCCCAGTGGGCGCGCCACTTCGATTCGATGGAGTCGAAGTCGTAGCCGTGCCCGGCATTGCGAGTTTCAGAATTCATATGGACGCGGAGTATATCGGCCCGGGGTCGCGGTGCGCAAAGCCCGTATAGCGGCGGATCTCGATGCGGTGCTAGAATCTTCGCGATCTCACCATTGCCGCGACCTTCCTCGATCGAGCCTGACCGTCACGAAGGTTCCCGGCTTACATGGAGGCAATCCTCATGCGCGACATTTCTGCAGCGGGTCGCCGGATGAGCGGCCGGGCCCTCCTCGGACTTCTGGCCGTTCCCGTGCTCTCCTCCCTGTCCTTCGCCGCCGTATGGACCGTGCGACCGGATGGCACGGGAGACTTCCCTACCATCCAGGCGGCGGTCTTCGGGGCGAGCGACGGAGACATCATCGAGCTGGCCGACGGCACCTTTTCCGGCGATGGCAATCGCGACGTGGAGTTTCTGGGCAAGTCGCTGACCGTCCGCTCGCAATCGGGAGACTTCGAGGACTGCATCATCGATTGCGAAGGAACATTGATTGAACCGCATCGGGCGTTCGTCTTGGAGGATGCTCCTGCCAGCTTCTGCTTGATCGAGGGGATTACGTTCCAGGGAGCGGAGCCGCCAAGCGACTACCCTTACGGTGGCGCGATCTATGCGGAGAACGCACCGCTCCGGATCCTCGCATGCCGCTTTCGAGAGAACGACGCCAGGATCGGAGGCGGCGTCCTCAGTCTATTTGGACCTATCGAACTGGAAGACTGCCTGTTCGAACGCAACACCGCGGAGGGCGGCGCTGCGGTGGCCGCGCTGGCGGACGGCCGGATCGAGCGGTGCACCTTCGTGGAAAACATCGGCGCACACGAGGGGGGCGCGGTCGCCGGGAATTCCGGAACGCTGGTCGTGACCGGTTCCACCTTTTTTCGGAATCAAGGCGCCGGAAGCTCGATTTACGCGGTGCATCCAGGCCCGCCCGGACACTTCGCTCTCATCGTGGAGAACACGTTGATGATCGATGGTATCGGACGCCCCATCGATTGCATCGAGTCTCCGCAAATCGAGATGTACTGCTGCGACCTCTACGGTAACGACGGCGGGGACTGGGTCGGCTGCATCTCCGAACACGAGGGGATCAACGGCAACCTTTCCGCCGACCCGCTCTTCTGCGATCCTTTGAACGGCGATTTCCGGCTCTCCGCGGACTCGCCATGCGCTCCGGAACAAGCTCCTGAATGCGGTCTCATCGGAGCGTGGCCCGTCGGATGCGGCCCCGTTCCGACCGTGGAATCG
>CAMPIC010000586.1 GCA_946886185.1 uncultured bacterium | reverse complement strand
CCTCCCTGGATGTCCGGATAGGTCGATCCCTTGCCGTAGTAGTAGTCGTCGTACAGCTCTTCCGTGAAATAAAGTGAACCCGCGAGATCGAGCGCGCGGGCATGGTAGGCGGCCAGGGAATGGGTCAGCTCGACGTTGCGCTGCGGCGTCAGGGGATTCTTGCGACTGGGAACTCCCGGCTGGAAGAAAAAGGTGTTCGCGCTCGAAGTCTCATGGAAGTCGGCCACCACGTTCGGCTTCCAGCGATGGTAGAGCGAGAGTCTGGCCTGCGACTCGGGGTGCTCGGCGAGCAGCCAATCCCGGTTGAGATCGAACCAGTAGTGATTGGTGCGCCCGCCGGGCCATGCGGCTTCGCGTTCCCGGCTGGAAGGATCCGCCACGGGCCGCCGTCCCCGATGCGCGTTGGCCCATTCGCCGAAATGGGCGAGTCCATCCGGGTTGAGCGCCGGATCGAGCAGGACGACGGTGCGCGCGAGCAGCTCTTCGATTTCAGGGCCACGAGCCGCGGCCAGGTAATAGGCAACCAGCATGGAGGCGTTCGCGCCACTGGGCTCATCGCCGTGGATGCTGTATCCGAGATAGCAAACTGCCGGCGCGTCGCGGATCTCGACCTCGCGGCTTCGGTTCCGATCGGTCAGTCGGACGTGCTGTTCGCGGATCTCACCGAGCCGCGCGAGGTTCGAAGGGCTGCTGATCGTGAGCACGACGAGAGGGCGTCCCTCGTGGGTGCGCCCGAACTCCTCGAAGGAGATGCGATCACTGGCGTCCGCCAGCGTCCGGAGGTACGCGACGAGCTGATCGTGGCGGACTTGCCAGTCCCCCACTTCGTATCCGAGGGTCGCCGAAGGGACGGGAATCCGAGGGTCGTACTCGATGTCGGTCGGGAGGAAGTAAGAGAGCGGGACCCCGAAGGCCGAGCCGTGGACGAGCAACGCAGCGAAGAGTCCGGTGAGCCGTAGGGCCCGTCCCGATTTGGGGGACCGATCGTTTCGCATTGAGGGACCGTAGCACACTCGGATGGTGGCGCAGCAGGCGTTGGGGCGTTCGGGCGCTGAGGCTTACGGGACTACGGTTCGTTAGGCCAAGCAGCGACGAGCGGCGCCAGGAACGACCGAGCCAGCACGACCGAGCAGAGATGAACAAGCCCTGGAACGAGCGAGCCCGTACGACAGAGCAGGGACCAACGAGCCCAGGAACGACCGAGCCAGTACGACCGAGCAGGGACGAACGAGCACTGTGATACGCTGGCGGACGTGACCGACCGTTCCACATGCGAGTCGCTGCTCGCTCAAGGCTACGATCTCCTCGGCGCCGGAAATCCGGCTCTCGCGCTTCGCTGTTTCGAGGCAGCGGCCGCTTCCCGTCCCGACCCGGAGGTCGACGCGGCTCGCGCGGAAGCTTGCATGGCACTCTCCGACTTCGGAGAAGCGGTCGCCGCCTGGACGGCAGCCGTCGAGAGTGCACCGGCGACGCTTCGCTTCCGGCTCGCTCTGGGCGAAGCGCAGCGGCGGTCGCGCTCCGACCCGATTCCGCCGAGGCGCTCCTTTCCCTGGCGCGCTCGCTCCGGGCCCGCGGTGACGCGGCCTCCGCCGTCGACCGATATCAGGAAGTGGTCCGCCTCGATGGAGACGCTCGCGATGCGCTGTACGAGCTGGGCGTGATCCTGATCGGGCAATCGCGCGAGAGTGAAGGGATCGCGTTGCTCGAGCGGTGTGCGCGCCAGCACTCCGGCGATGCCCAGGTTCATTACGAGCTCGCCCGCGCATGGCATCGTCTGTGGGAAACGGAGCGGGCACGCGGGTTTCTGGCGCGATGCTCGGAGCTCGCTCCCGATTGGGAGGAGCCGCGCGCGCTGCGGGAGCAAATCCAGCGCGAGGAAACCGAGGTGCGATGCGGAAGCGCGGCTCTCCCGAGCGGCTACGTGCGGGCGCTCTTCGATCAGTATGCCGATCGGTTCGATGAAGCGTTGCTCACCGGTCTCGAATACCGCGCGCCGGAGATGATCCGCGCGCTCCTCGAGCCGATCGTTCTCGAACAGGAGATCGCGCCTCGTTCGCTCGATGCGCTCGATCTGGGATGCGGCACCGGTCTCGGCGGTGAGCCGGTCCGACCCTGGTCGCGACGTCTCGTCGGGGTCGACCTCTCCCCTGGAATGATCGAGAAAGCGCGCGAGCGCGGAATCTATGACGATCTGCGCGTCGCTGATCTGGTCGCCACCCTCTCCGCGGACCGGGCGCAATGGGACCTGATCGTGGCATGCGACACGCTGGTGTATGTGGGCGATCTCCGCTCCGTCTTCGCCTTCGCATTCCAGGCGCTTCGTCCGGGAGGATGGTTGATCGCGACCGTGGAAGCGCCCGAAGAACGCGAGTCGGCCTCGACGGAACGTCCGTCCGAGGGAAGCGCGTGGAGAGAGATCTCGTCGACGGAGAGCGCGTCCACGGAGATCGAGCTCAAAAAGACGCGCCGCTTCGGACATAGCGAGCGGTACCTGCGAAAGCTGGCGGACGAAGTGGGCTACCGATGGCGTGGTGTGGTCCGAGGCGGGCTTCGGAGAGAACAAGGCACGCCCGTGGAAGGGATCGGTTTCGCTTTGGAGCGACCGCGCTCGGGCGCGTTGGACGCGACCGGCGCTGAGTGACCGCCCTCAGATACCCGCCGGAGCCTGCTCGGCACGAGCAGGCGCGGTCAGGACGTTCGATGGACGACGGAGACCTCGCATGGGCTTAAAATTTCCGATCTCTGCGATCGCGTGCTTGGCCGCGTTGCCCTTCGCGTTCGGCGGTTGCGCGAGGGGGACGAACGGCAGCTTGGATCACGCGGATGGCGCCGAACGAGATTCGCTCACCACTGCGGGAAGCGCGGCGGCTGCCGGAGGAGATG
>CAMPIC010000585.1 GCA_946886185.1 uncultured bacterium | reverse complement strand
GGCGGTGAGTGCGGTGCGGCTGCTCCTGCTCTGTCTCGCGGGGGGTGTGGTGACGGTCCTCTCCTACCGGCTCCTCCGCGTTCTCGGGCCGGAGGAGCGGGAGTTCATCGCGCACTCTCGTTTGCCGCGCAAGGAGTGGATCCTGCGCATTTTCTGAGGAGATCGCGGAGAGTCGGTCTGATGGATGTGAGCTTCGCGATCAAGGTCCGCAGGGGCGGTACTGCAATCCGCTCCCTGCGGTCGCACCGTCTCTCACCTCACGGCAGAACGACGATCTGCTTCGAGGCCACTTCGTTTTCGGTGCAGATGCGGGCGAAATAGACGCCCGTCGCGATCGAATGCTCACGCGCGTCGACCGCGATGGTGTGCTCGCCGCTCTGCATCCGGCCGAGCTCCTCGCTCCGCACGATCCTCCCGGTCACGTCGACCAGCTCGAACCGCACCACCGACGCTTCAGCCAGTGCGAAGCGGATCTCGGCGGCATCGCGGAACGGATTCGGCTGCGCGCCGTGGAGCGCCAGCCGGGAGGTCGCCGCCGACTCCGAATCGACGCTCGCGGTCGACTGCACATCGATCCACACGTCGTCGATGAACCAACCTTCACCGCCCCCGCCCGGAAAGATCAGACCGCGGGTTCCGAAGCGGAAGCGGATCTGCACCGTCTCGCCTTCGTATGCGCTCAGGTCGACGTACACCTTCGTCCAGTCAGAGTGACCGGAGAAGACCGGATCGCCGGTCTCGAACGGGATCTGGCTGAGCGGACCCCAGGTGTGCGTGTATCCGCCCACCGGGTTGAGGGCCTGCCAGCTCTCGCCGGAGTCGACGCTGATCTCGATCACGCCTCCGTCCAGCGCCAGATCGCCGTTCGCTTCCGCATCGATGTAGTGCCAGAAGCTGAGGTTCGTCCCCGGATGCACCATCACCCGCGGCGTGACGAGCGCGGCGTTGATACGCGCCGGGTAGCTCGACCCATCCACCGCGCCGCAATGCATGGCGAACTGGCCTCCGTCCGTGTGGTTGCGCAGATCGCTGCGGTGCCACGCATCGAGCCAACCCTCCGTCACCGCATCCGAATCGAAGCCGGACTGCGCCGATTCGACGTCCTCTTCGAAGCTGTCCTGGACCGAAACCGCTTCCACCGCGCGCAACGCGTTGACGCGACCATGGCCGAAGAACGGATCCCAGCCGGGCGCGTCTTCGTTGGGCGGTCCGACCTGATCGTCGGCGTTCTCCCGGAGAGCTTCCCGTACCTGCTGATTGGTGAGGGAAGGATTCGCGCTCCAGATCAATCCCGCGACGCCCGCCGCGAGCGGGCAGGCGGAGGAGGTGCCGTTGAAGCTGTTCGTGTAGTTCCCCGGATCATATCCGGCCGAACCGCTTCGATCGGTGGTCGTGATCAGCACGCCGGGCGCCATCACTTCCTGCTCCGGCCCCCAGCTCGATCCCCACCACGTTTCGCCGTCGCAGGAACCGGGGTTCTTCCGTTCGTCACACGGGCTGGTCGCGCCGACCGCGATGCATTCCGGGTAGCGCGCCGGGTACTCGACGATCGGAGTGTTGCCGTTTCCGCTAGAGAAACAGAGCACGCATCCGCTGTTCCAGGCGTTTTGCACCGCCGCCTGCACCGCGGTGAAGTCTCCTGACGACATCCGCCACGAGCAGCTGATCACGACGCCGGTGAACTCTGCTTTGCGCGAGGCCGCATAGTTGATCGCATCAGCGCGGTTCGGGTTCTGCCCGGTGCTCAAATCGACCTTGAGAGGCATGAGGCTGCACTCGGGACAGATCCCGCTGACGCCTTTGGCGTTGTCCTGGATGCCGACCGCGATGCCGGAACAGGCGGTGCCGTGGTTGCCGGTATCGTCCGGAACGCTGCTGGCCGCGCTGGAGAAATCCCAGTCGTGACCGTTGCGCGGAATGACCTGCGCAGCCAGGTCCTCGTGCGCCATGTCGAGACCGGTGTCTATGACCACGATCAGCACGCTCGGATCGCCTTTCGTGATCTCCCACACTTCGTTGGCGCGCACGTCGGCCGTCTCCAGCCAGGGACCTGCGCCCGAGTTGTTCATCCCCCACTGATTCGAATAGAGAGGATCGTTCGGAACGTGGAGCGCATCGTCGTAGCACATGTAGACCGGCTCGACGAAGAGCACGTCCTCGCGGAGGTTCCATGCGCGCAGCTCCGCGAAGAGCTCCGATCCCTCCGGCACCTCGATCTTGTAGTACCCCGGCGTCCAGTAATCCTCGAGAACCGTCGCGCCGTGCGCCGCGATCCGGGCCCGGCACTCGGCATCGCCGAGCTCGTGCGCGAACTGGACGGTGAGCTGTCCTGCCACGTAGTACTTTACGAACCCTTCACCGTCGCGCACCGCGGGGGTGGCCCCCACCACCTCGTTGCGGAGCGAAACCGCCGCCGCCACTTCCTCGGCGGATCCCGCGGTTCGATAGAGAGCGGTTCGCGATTCCGGATCGAACGGCTGTGCCTCCGTGAGTCCGGCCGCGAGAGCGACCGCCTCCCGATCCGAAGGAGACGCAGACTCCGCGAACAGGACGAGGAGTTCGTCGGCGTCCGCGGTCAACACCCATTGCTCGTCGAAATACGGGTCATACCAGGATCGATCGATCTCGGCCGCCGCCGCGGGCCACACCCAACCCGCGAGCAGCAAGAAACAGGCAGCAACATGCCTCATTCGTCCCCACCTCTCATTGAGCCCCTCGTTTTCCCTTGTCCAGTCCACGCATCGTCCTTGATGCGAGGGCTGACCGAGTATAGCGGTCCGCCCGACGACCGTCACGCGGAGTCAGCCGCGATCCTCCACCAGGGCGGGGGCGACCATCACTCGAGCGGCGAGCGCCACCATGGCTCGAGCGGCGAGCGCGACCA
>CAMPIC010000584.1 GCA_946886185.1 uncultured bacterium | reverse complement strand
GCTACGGCTGCGCTCGTTCTCTGGCTCGTCGCGAACTTCCGCGGCGCCTCGGTGAGCTCTCCCCACGTCTGGATTCCACTGGGACTTGCGCTCCTCGTCCCCGTCGCGCTGGCGTTGGTGTGGATCGTCAAGAGCAGGCGGCAGCACCTCCTGCGCGCGCGCATCCTCGGCGCGACCATGATCGCGTGCATCGGTGCGATCTTCTGGAGCGTGGGCGACTGGTGGAAAGCATCGACGCTCCTCGCCTTGATTGCGGCAACCGCGCTCCTCGTTCTGCCATTCCAGTCGGCCGAAAGCAGCGAGCAAGTCGATTGGTGGGATCCCGTGCTGAGCCATCCGGAACGGCTCTTCGTGGCGACCTTCCTGGCGCTCTCCCTCGCCGGCACCTTCCTCCTCGCGCTTCCCGCGGCCTCCTCGGGAGAGCGCGGAATCGGATTCGTCGATGCCGCCTTCATGTCGGTGAGCGCGGTCTGCATCACCGGACTGTTGGTCCGAGATACTGCCGTCGATTTTTCGTTCGCCGGCCAGCTTTTCATACTTTTCCTCATGCAGCTGGGCGGATTGGGAATCATGACGTTCTCCACCGCCGCGATGCGGCTGCTGGGCCGCCGCATGAGCTTGCGCCAGGAAGGAGCGGTGGCTCGCCTCGTCAGTCCGAAGGATCGCAGCCGCGTTTTCGCCTCGACTCGGCAGGTGATCCTCTTCACGCTCGCCGCGGAGGCGGTGGGAACCGCGCTCCTCACTCCCGCGTTCGCCGCCGCGGGAGATCCAGGACCGCTCGCGCTCTGGCGCGCGCTCTTCACGAGCGTGTCGGCATTCTGCAATGCGGGATTCGCGCTCCAGTCGACGAGCCTGATCCCGTACCAGACCAGCGCTCTCGTGCTTCATACCGTCGCCGCCCTCATGGTCCTGGGAGGACTTTCTCCCGCTCTGGTGCTCGCGAGCGCCCGGCTCGCTCGCCGAGGATCCGCGCCGCCGAGCGCTCAGTACCGGCTCGCTCTCCTCAGTACCGCGATCCTGCTCGCGGTCGGATTCATCGTGATCCTGGTCATCGAGTCGTCCAACACGCTGCAGGGGCTGTCTCGGTGGGATCGGATCCACAATGCCTGGTTCCAGTCCGTCACTCTTCGCAGCGGTGGGTTCAACTCGGTGGCGATCGAGTCGCTCCGCCCGGCCACCATCACCCTCGTGATGATCTGGATGTTCATCGGAGGCAGCCCCGGCGGAACCACGGGAGGAATCAAGACCACCACCGTCGGGGTGCTCGTGCTTGCCGTCATCACGGCGATTCGAGGGCATGTCCAGGCCTCCGCGTTCGGGCGCGTCATTCCGCACCGGACCGTGTACAAAGCGGCCGCCATCGCCACGGTCGGAATCGTGTCGGTTTTCGCCGCGCTCACCGCGATTCAGCTCACGCAGCGCATCGACCCGCTTTCCGCGACTTTCGAGGTCGTTTCCGCGCTCGGCACCGTCGGGCTCACCCTGGGCGCGACCGCGCAGGCGGATGGAGTGGGCAAGGTAATCCTCGCGCTATGCATGTTCGCGGGGCGCGTCGGACCGCTCACTCTCTTCATGTTCTTGAACCAGCGCGTCGCGATCGTTCCCTGGAAACGACCGGAAGAGGAAATCGATGTCGGGTGATCCATTCGCCGGCAGGAAGAACGTCTTCGCTGTTGCGAAGGCTGAATCGATGTCGGATCCATGCGCCAACCGTAGGAGAAGCCGATGAACCGACAAGCCATGGTGATCGGATTGGGACAATTCGGAACCTCCATCGCAAGAACCCTGTCCGAGCGTGGAGTGGAGGTGCTCGCGGTCGACGTGCGCGAAGAGCGGGTCCGCCTGGCGTCCGCCTTCGTCGCGGAAGCCGCCGCATTCGACGCAACCGACACCGAAGCACTCGCCCGCACTTCCCCGGAACGGCGGGACGTCTGCGTCTGCGCGATCGGGGACGACTCCAAGGAGTCCTCGATCATCTGCACCGCCCTGCTTCGCCAGATGGGCGCCCGGCGGGTCATCGCGCGCGCCAACGACGATCTGCATGCGCGCATCCTGAAGCTGGTCGGCGCGCATCAAGTCGTCAATCCGGAGCTGGAGTTCGGAGAGAGGTTCGCGAGCACCATCCTTCACGAGCGCATCGTGGGAGAAATGCCGCTGGGATCCGACCTGCTCATCACCGAGCTGCGCCCACCGGAAGCGTTCGTGGGGCAAGGGTTGAAGACTCTCGATCTCGAGCGGCGGTTCGGCGTGACGGTGCTCGCGCTGCGACGGTCCGGCGATGAAACCGTCTCCTTGCCCGACCCGGCGGATCCGATTCGCGAGAGCGACATCCTGATCGTCGTTTCGCGCGCCGGCTCGGTCTCGCAGCTCATGGGAAGAGTCTGAATGGACTGTCCAACGATCACGGAGGCAGCGCGGCCGCTCCCCTCCGATCGGATCCACTACGAGGGAGGAATCGATGGCGCGTGAGGCGGAGCGGCAGGCGGAGCTGCAGCGAGACTTTCTCACCTCGGCCGCGGTCCTGGTGGCGGTCAACCTGCTCCTGGCGTTCGGAGCGATCGGCCTCTTCGTGCGCATGGGACCGGTCATCGACGACATCCTGCGGATGAACGTGGTCTCCCTCGAGGCGGCGCACGAGATGCTCGCGGTTCTGGCCGGAGCCGGGGAACCGCTGGACGAGCAGGAGCGTCTTCGCTTCGAGCGCGCCCTGGACCTCGCCACGACCAACGTGACGGAACCCGAAGAAGCCTCCATGGTGATCCAGATCTCCGCCACCCGAGAGCGGGCTTACGAAGCGGATCGCGAAGCGGTGAATCAGATCGTCCATCAACTGGACGCTCTGGTGCGCGTCAATTACGACGCGATGCGCGAAGTCGATGCCGAAG
>CAMPIC010000583.1 GCA_946886185.1 uncultured bacterium | reverse complement strand
TTCTCCGACAACGCCGCCAACTCCTTCGATTTCGCCGGCGGCGCGGCGTTCTGGGCCAGCTTCCAGACTTCCGCCACGATCGAGAACACCATCATCGCCTTCGGACTTTTCGGGCAGGGGATGGTGCTGGAAAAGGGTGGTCAGGTCACCGTGCTTTGCTGCGACGTCTTCGGAAACGAAGGCGGCGATTGGACCGGTGGATTCGAGGAACAGCAGGATCAGAACGGCAACTTCTCCTCCGACCCGCTCTTCTGCGGCCGCAAGCCGCGAGATTTCACGCTCGCGGAGAACTCCCCCTGCCTTCCTCAAATGAACGAGTGCGGCGTCCTCGTCGGCGCGCTCGGCGTGGGATGCGATCCGGTCATCCCGGTGTTGGACAGCACCTGGGGCTCGCTCAAAGCGCGCTTTTCGCGCTGATCGAACCGGAGGCTCTGCTCCGTCTGGAGCAGGAGACGCACGCCCATAGGCCACTCCGATCCGGCCTGAGAAGGAATCAAGCGACCCGGATCGGAAGCGGTATAGCCGCAGCGCTCCGCAGGATGGGAACGAGGCGCACTTCCTGCTAATCTCATCGGTTTACCGCGCCCGATGGTGCGGGCCGGAGAAGGTGATTGCGCCTGCAAGGGGAAAGTGGAATGCCCAGCTCACATGAGATTCGCCAGCAGTTCCTCGAGTTCTTCGCGGACCGGGGCCACGCCATCGTCCCCTCCTCTCCGGTCGTGCCCCACGGCGATCCGACTCTGCTCTTCACCAACGCGGGGATGAACCAGTTCAAGGACGTCTTCCTCGGCACCGGCACCCGCGAGTTCACGCGCGCCGCCGACACGCAGAAGTGCATCCGCGCCGGCGGAAAGCACAACGACCTCGACGATGTGGGTCAGGACACCTATCACCACACGTTCTTCGAGATGCTCGGCAACTGGTCCTTCGGCGATTACTTCAAGCCGGAAGCGATCACCTGGGCCTGGGAGCTGCTCACCAAAGTGTGGGGCATCGACAAGAGCCGTCTCTACGCGACCTACTTCGAAGGCGATGTCGCGGAGAATCTCGATCCCGATTCGGAAGTCAAGCGGTTCTGGGTGGAAGTCACCGACATCGATCCGACTCACATCGTCCCCGGGAACAAGAAGGACAACTTCTGGGAGATGGGGGAGACCGGACCGTGCGGCCCCTGCAGCGAGATCCACATCGATCTCACCCCGGACGCTTCCGGAGGCGCGCTCGTCAACAAGGGCGACGCGCGCGTGCTCGAGATCTGGAACCTGGTGTTCATCCAGTTCAACCGCGGCAGCGACGGCCGGCTCGTCACACTGCCCGCCCAGCACGTCGACACCGGGATGGGATTCGAGCGCATCACCGCGGTCCTGCAGGGCAAGACGAGCAACTACGACACCGACATCTTCTCGCCGATCTTCGGAGCGATCCGCGAACGGACCGGCGCTCCCCGTTACGGCGGACGGATTCCGGAGCAGCGCGGCTCAGGCGATCGCGACGTCCTGATCGACGTTTCGTATCGCGTGGTGGCCGATCACCTGCGCACGCTCACGTTCGCGCTCACCGACGGAGCGGTCATCTCCAACGAAGGGCGCGGCTACGTGCTCCGGCGCATCTTGCGCAGAGCGGTCCGGTACGCGCGCCAGTATCTGGGCGTGAACGAGCCGTTCCTCGCGGATCTGGTTCCGACGCTGGTCGAGCATATGAAAGACGCATTCCCGGAGCTGGTGAATGCGCGCAAGGGGAACAACGTCGCGGAAGTCCAGGCGATCCTGCGCGAGGAAGAGGACGCATTCGGACGGACTCTCGATCGCGGCATGCGCCTCTTCTCCGAAGCCGCCTCGAACGTGCGGCCGGGGGAAGGACGAATCAGCGGCGGCGACGCCTTCCGTTTGCACGATACCTACGGTTTCCCGATCGACTTGACTGAGCAGATGGCGACGGAGCGCGGTCTCATCGTCGACATCGGCGAGTACGAGCGGTTGATGGAAGCGGCCCGCGAGCGCGCTCGATCGGCGGGCGCCACCGCGACCGACTTCGATCGAAACATCACTGATCCACTGCCTCCCACGCACGACGCGCCCAAGTACGAGCGCGCTCCCGTGACCGCGAAGCTGCTCGGGTTCGTGCGCGACGGTCGCCGGATCGACTCCGGATCCGTGCCGGACGGCGCCACGGTCGCTCTGCTCCTCGATCGCACCTCGTTCTACGGAGAGCAGGGAGGGCAGATCGGCGATCGCGGCCGCATCGTCTCGATGACTCACTCGGGAGAGCCAGGAGCAACGTTCCTCGTCCGCGACACGCAGTGCTTCGGCGAGGCGATCCTGCACATCGGGCGCATGGAGGAAGGAAGTCTCACGGTCGGCGATGCAGTGGTGGCCGAGGTCGAGTCCGAGCATCGTCCCTTGACCATGAAGAACCACACCGTGACGCACATGCTCAACTGGGCGTTGCGCGAGGTGCTGGGCGGCGAGGTCAATCAGAAGGGATCTCTCGTCGACTCCGAGAAGACGCGCTTCGACCTGTCCCATCCGCGTCCGATCACGCCGGAAGAGATCGCGCGCGTCGAGGATCTGGTCAATCAGCTCATCCAGAAGTCCCTCCCCGTTCACATCGCATACGTTCCGCAGAAGGAGGCCTTGCGCGTGCGCACGCTGCGAGCGGTGTTCGGGGAGAAGTATCCGGATCCGGTCCGCGTCGTCTCGGTCGGAGTCGCGGTGGAAGACTTGCTGGCCGCGCCCGAAGATCCGCGTTGGCTGGGATATCCGGTCGAGTTCTGTGGAGGGACGCATCTCTCCAACTCGGCGGAGGCGGAACGGTTCGCCATCGTCGCGGAGGAAGGCGTCGCGAAAGGAGTTCGCCGCGTGGTGGGCGTGACCGCCGATCGCGACCGGCTCG
>CAMPIC010000582.1 GCA_946886185.1 uncultured bacterium | reverse complement strand
GGCGACGACGGCCGAATCGCGCGCGTGATCTGCGGCTGATTGTCGCGAAGAAAGTCTGCTTCACCGCTCGGCGCTTTCCAGATCTCGCTTAACTGGGATGCTTTTGCTTCACGTTAGAACGGATCTCTGCGCAGTTCCTGGTTCTTCCTAGGTGAAAACCTTCGATCGTTTATTCCCCCTGCGTAGCTTCGTCGCCGTCACAGAGCAAATCACTTCCGGAACGATGAGGTGCGGCCGATCTCCCATCTGGACCAACAGAAGCAGTCGCGGCAACGGTCGCGACCCAGGGGGAGATATTTCCTATGCGGAACGCCGCGATTCTTGCACTTTTCATTGCTCTGTCCGCTCCGACAGTTGGCTTAGGCAGTCCAGTCTCCGTCAACTGCGGGGTGGGCTACAACAAGTCTGTGAATGAGGGCGCGCCGGACGGTGCGGTCGGCATACATGGGTCGCTACTGGTCAAGGCTCAACGGAACCTGAGCGCAGGGCTCGAGGTCGGGTACTTGGACCTTGGAACCTACTACACCGTGCTTTTCGGATCACAAGCTGACGCGATCGGGAGCGCGGACGTCACCCAGATCCCGATCACAGCGGGGTTCGAGTACAACCTTTCGCCAGAGGGAACGATGCACCCACTCCTAGTCGGTGGCGTCGGGTTGTACGTGTCCAAGATCGACGCTGAAGTCACGGTGCTCGGTCAGCAAGGCAGCCTAACGCTCAGCGACTCGAGCACCGAAACGGACCTCGGTTTCAATCTCGGTTCCGGTATCAAGTTCGGGCGGGAGTCGCAGACTGTCCGGTTCGGTGCAGATGCGCGCTTCCATGTCGTGCTTACCGAGGAAGAGTCGACGAGGATGGTCAATGTGATGGGACGACTCTACTTCAATTGATCTGAAAATCAGTCCGACAGCTATTCGGTAGCGGGAAGGGGGCGTACCCGGACTTGGGCGGTGCGCCCCCTTCCATTTCGTCCGACCTCTTTCATATCCTCCGGTTCTATGACGACTCCAAACGATCACGCACACCCACGGCCCCCCATTCGCCTCGCCGAACCCCGCGACAAACCGCGTCTCGGCCAGCTTGGCGCTGCTCTCGTTCGCCTGCACTATGCCTTCGACCGCGATCGCTTCATGGCGCCTCAGTCGGGAGTCGAGGACGGCTATGCCTGGTTTCTCGGCGAGCAGATGAACAACCCCGATGCTGTGGTCTTCGTCGCCGAACAGGATGGAGCGGTGGTCGGCTACGTCTACGCCAGCCTCGAGCCCCGCTCCTGGAACGAGCTGCGCGATGCGGCCGGATTCATTCATGACGTCGTGGTGGACGAGTCGGCCCGTGGAGGCGGCGTCGGGACGCAGCTCGTCGAAGCCGCGGCGCGCTGGCTGGAAAAGAAGGGCGCGCCTCGGATCATGCTGTGGTCGGCGCACCAGAACACGGGCGGCCAGCGCCTGTTTGAGCGGCTTGGATTCCGCAGGACGATGGTGGAGATGACCCGCGAGGTGGGGTAGTCTTTCCCGAAGAGATGACCGTCGGTCGCGAATTGTCCAGGCAGGAGATCGCCCATGAAACAGCTGAATTCGCAGCATCTGACACGCATCGGTTCGTTCGCAGCCGCCGGCTGCATCCTTTTCGCGGCATCGATTTCGTCCTCGGGCTGCAGTGACTCGGAGTCGCGCATGACCGGAGTCGGCCTCGGCGACGCAAACTCGTCGACCCGATCCTCGGCTTGGAGTCTGGAGGATCTGCCGGCATCCCTCGACCTCACTGCGGAGCAATCGGTCGAGATGGAGAATGCGATCGCCCAGTTGAACACCGAGTCGCAGGCATCCCACGGGAAGTCCTGGCGCGCACGCCGTACTGACGCGCGAACTCGTCGAATCCACGAATCGCCCATGCTGGACTTTCTCGAATCGAGCTCACAGACGCTGCGCACGGACCAGTTTCTCATCCTCTGCGATCACCTCGCGTCGCAGCGTGCGGAGCGACATCACGAATGGATCGAACGGCGCAAGCGCCATCGTGCCCATGAGAAGGCCGATCGCTCGACCATTTCGACTCCGGATCGACGGACTGATCGGAAGGAGCCGAGGACAGGGCGGATGCATCACGCGATCGATCGACGGTTGGAGACTTTGGAGGCGCGGATGACGCGCCGGGAGGAGTTCCTTGCAGGCGTGCTGATGCTTGCCCCGGATCAGGCTCGGCGGGTGGAACAGATTCTCTCGGCCTCCATTCCGGAGAGGAGAAGCCACCTCGAAGGTCTGCGCGACGGCACGTCCGGTTGGAAAGCCGCGGCGCTACAAGGCGTTGAGCTCGAGCGTCGGGTGCTCGCCGAAGTCAGTTCGACTCTGAACGAGGATCAGCTCAAACGGTTCGACGCGATTCGGGATCTCGTCCCGCTCGGAACGAACGCGCTCGGGGGGCGCGGTCGCATGCACTTCTGATCCGGCGTGTTCCAGTCATTCTTCTCGCCGCGTGGCTGTGCCTCGGCGTTCTCGCCTGCGAACGGGACAGAATCTCCGACGCGGGTGACAACGACCCCGTTCCGAGCCAGACGGATGAAGAGCGAGCCGCCAGCATGGCTCAGATGCTGGACGTGGTCGCATCCGTCATGCCGGACCACCAGAATCCTCCCGCCGATGCGAACGAGCAGATCGCCAAGGCATTCCTCGACCTGCCGGAGCTCGTGGAAGCCGGGGCGGAGGTCTACCTCAAGCAGGGAGACACGCTGCACTCCAAGTTCCTGGTGGTCGACGGCCTCTACTCCTCGGTGGGGAGCTACAACCTGCACCCCCGCTCGGAGCGCCACGAGGGCGAGATGACCGTCAACACCCTCGACCCGGCCCTCGCCGGCCACCTGACCCGGGCCTTCGAGGCCGACCTCGCCGCCGCCCGAAGGGTCACCTCC
>CAMPIC010000581.1 GCA_946886185.1 uncultured bacterium | reverse complement strand
CGAGCACCTCGGCGCGATCGGCGTCGAAGGCTCGGCTGTGCAAGTGCGCGTGGGTATCGATCATGACGTTTCGGTATGGGGGTCCATGATATGGCGTCCCAGAATGCGTATCGATGCTATGCCATCTCGTGTGAGTGTCGGTGCTGTGCCGTCTCAGAGCTCGATCGATGCGATACCGTTTCAGAAAAAGATCGGCTCGCCCGCCTCGGCTCCGCTCGCGATGCGCGACAGCGCCACCTGCAGCGCGAGCACCGGATTGACCCGCTGCTCCACCGACTCTCCCATCTCTTCGAGGATGTGGGTGCGGCGGCGAATCTCTCCCACCGACAACCCGGCCGCTTCCGTCTCCAGCTGAGAGAGGCGATCGAGGTGGATCACGCCATCATGCGGCAGGCGCTGCTTCATCCAGAGCAGATCGTGATGCCACATCAGGAGCAGGCCCAGAGCGCGGTTCGCGAGCGTCGGGTTCCATCCCCTTCCGGCCGATTCCACGCGCTGCGCGATCGCCCCCGCGGATGCGCCGGCCGATGCGAAGAGGCGCAACGCCCGCTCGCGCAGCCCGAGAACGTCCTCGCTCCGCATCTGCGCGGCGCGCCAGAGGCTCCCGTCCGCGAGAGAGGCGAGGATCCGCGCTTCCGCCGGCTTCGCTCCCTCCGTTTCCAGCAGAGCGGCAATGGCGGAAACAGAGAGTTTGCGAATCTGCATTCTCTGGCACCGCGAGACCAGAGTCGGAAGGATCTGCGCCGCTTCCTCCGCGCAGAGGATGTGCACGGTGTCGGGAGGCGGCTCCTCCACGAGCTTGAGCGTCGACTGCGCGGCCGGCTCCGACAACCGCCCGGCGTCGCTCCAGATGATGACCCGCCGGGGCGCTTCCACTCGCGCCATCGCGATACGGCCCTTCAGCGCGCGCACCTGATCGATCCCGATCGTGGCGGTCTCCGTCGTGGCGAGCATTCCGTAGCGGCTGTTCGCGTACTCCTCGAGGATCTGCGCGACGCGCGCCTCGTCCGTCGCATCCTCCTTCGACATCGGAAAAAGGAGATGGAGGTCGGGATGAGTGAGCCGAGCCGCGCGACGAAATCCGGGAGACTCCGGATCGGGAGCGAGGAGCCGCTGCGCGAACGCGATCGCCGTCCGGGTCTTTCCGATCCCGCGCGACCCGAGGAACAGGTAGGCGTGCGCGAGCCGGCCGCTCTCGAGCGCTCGATCCAGCTTCGCGAAGGTTCCTTCCTGACCTTGGACCCGCTCGCGAAGATCCCAGGACACGGGTTGCTGCTCGACCATCGTCACTCCGCGTGATCCGGTTGGAGATTCCAGGCTACCGAGCGCCCGATCCTAGCAGCAGCGGCGCGCGCACGTCCAAGGTCCGCGTCTCGGAGCATGCGTGAGCGTGAGGCGGCCCATACCGATGTCCGCCGAAGTGGGCCCTGCCCTCGACGCGAGTCACGACCTCGAGAAGAGCCACCGAGCGGTCAACGAGGCAGCCATTCCGCCGGATCGAGCGCCTCTTGCTGGTGGCGCACCTCGAAGTGCAAGCAGAAGCCGCGCACCGAATCGGTGTCTCCGACCTTCGCGATCATGTCCCCCGCAGCGACCGTATCTCCCCGGCGCACCGTCACCGCGGACGCGTGGGCGTACAACGTGTAGTAGCCATTTCCGTGGTTCAGGATCACCGTCCGCCCGTATCCGTCGTACCAGTCGACGAACTCCACCACTCCTGGAGCCGCCGCCTGGATGGGCTCTCCTTCCGCGGCAGCGATGACGATGCCGTTCTGCGGGACCTTCGTCTTGTACTTCGGATGGATTTCGAAGCCGAACTCCCCGACCACCTTTCCACGCACCGGCCAGCGGAGCCCCCCCTTGAGCTTCGCGAAGTCCCCGGCCACCACCGGGCCGTCTCCGCGCGTCCGCGCACGCTCCAGCTCCTCGATCAGCCCCCGGATTTGACTCTGGGTCGCCTCCAGCTCGCGCAACCTCGCCTCGTGCGCCTCGCGCTCGTTCTGCAGGTGCGCCAGCTCCCGGCCGAGATCGGCATGCTCTGCCGCGAGCCGCAACTCTTCCTTTCGCTTCTCCGCGATCAACCCGTCCAGCTCGCGCCGGCGATCCTGGATCTGCGCGGAAACTCGCGCCGCCTCTTCGCGATCCTGGGCCAGCGCCAGCAGATCGATCCGGTCATGCTCGATCATCCGCACGAGGAACTGGGAACGCGCGAACACCTCGGGAAACGTGTTGGAAGAAAAGAGCAGCTCGCCCCCCCGCACATGGCGGAGCTTGTAGTAGTGGAGAAGCCGCTGGCGCAGCCGCCCGGTCGTCTCCTCGATACGGATCTCCAGAGCGAGCAGATCCTCCTGGCGATCCGACTGCGAGTCGCGCAGATCGCGCTCCTGCGCGGCGAGTTGCTCCAGATAGCGGCGGGTCAGGGACCTGTCCCGATCGATCGACTCCTGGAGCTTCTCCTTCTCCGCCTGCTTCGCCCGGAGCTTCGTGATCTGCCCGCGATTGGACTCGATCTGGCTCTTCAGCTTCTCCAGCTCCGAGCGGCGCGCCTCGACATCGGAGCCATACGAAGAAACGGAGATTCCCGCGAGCAGGAGCACGAGCAGAAACGGAACGACCTGGATCGCGCGGCCCGTGAAGCGAAGCAAGGGAAAACCACTCCACGAGCATCTCGTATGCGGGGAAAACGAACGGCGTTCCGACGAACGGCGTTCCGACGACCGACGCCGCGCCTTGGTCACCGAGCTCACGGCTCGGGATTGCTCAGCGCACGACCTCGTCATCGACCTTCTCCAATCGTCGCAAAGACGGTTCGATCGCGAGATAAGAGGCGATCACTCCCAGAACGGTGGAGATGAACAGGAATCCGACCTGCCAGGTGCCGGGAAGCTGCCGGACGCCTGGAAAG
>CAMPIC010000580.1 GCA_946886185.1 uncultured bacterium | reverse complement strand
GCTCAACCCGCCCCATCCGCAGGGACCGCTCGGCTCGGTGGCGGTCGAGGAAGATGGATCCGCGGCGGCGTTCGTGCCGGCGCGCCGAGCGCTCGCGTGGCAGACGGTCGATCCGACAGGGACTCCGGTGGTGCGCGAGCGCTACTGGCTGAGCTTCCAACCGGGAGAGATCCGATCCTGCACGTCCTGTCATGGAGTCAACGAGACCGACCAGGCTGGAGATCCTCCCCCATCCAACCCGCCCGAAGCGCTGCGCTCGCTGCTCCGGTTCTACAAGGAGCTCGATCCCGCGGAAGCGTCCGAAGGAGCAGTGGAGAGCGCAATGCTCGCACTTTCCACCGCGCCCAATCCGTTCCGCGATCGGATCGATCTGCGCTTCGATCTTCCGCGAGAGCTGCGCGAGGTTCGGATCGAGATCTTCGATGCAGGCGGCCGACGAGTCGCGACGATTCCGATGGGATCGCTGGAGGCGGGTACGCATCACGTCGAGTGGGATGGCTCGACAGAACCGCGTCCGAACGCATCTCTCGGCGCCATGGAAGGCGGGATCTACTTCGCGCGGATCGCGCATGCCGACGGAACGGGAAACGCGGTTCGTATGACGCGCGTCCCCTGACGCCCAAGGCGCGCCGTAGTTCTTACAATCCAGGAGTTACATCTGACCCATTCGATTCGTGTCGAAACTACACCGACGCGCGGAGGAGGAGGGCGCGCTCTCGTGGTTTCACCCGAGATCCATTCGGTAAGCACCGAAAGTCCGCCGACAAATTGCGCGTTTCTCGGCGTGATCGAAACAGAACGGTGAGTCGAGCTCGACCTGGAACTTCTTTCCGAATGTCGGCACGGTTCTCGCACTCGTTTCCGGTGTAGGCGACCCACGACATCTGGGAAGAAATGTCGAGGAACTTTCGGGATATGCGGGGAGGAGGAGGGTAGAGAGGGAATCTCGTCCGATGGCCACTGCGCTCAGCATCGATCACACATCCGGCCATCACTGCGGACCACCACCACGGCCCAACTCTCTCTAAACCTTCTCCTCGCCGTAGCCCGAACCCGCTCCACGCGGGATCGCTCACAGACGACGAGACGTCGTGCATTCCCCCTGCCGACCGTGCTGCGGACCCGCGGCACGGTCGGTCCGTTTCTGTCAGATTTTCCGTACCAAAACAGGACGATCTGCAACGAATCTCTCGGTTGGTGGAGTTGCCCATTTTGAGGATCCGTAGGTTCGGCGGCGAGCGGCGCGCTCCGAGCTCGATCGTTTCCACATTCGCTGTGGAAACCGATTGTCTCGATCGGCGTGCCGCCGCTATCGTCAATCCCAGCTGGCCATTCTTGTCCATGCCGGACGCTGACTCGGATCGTCTGTGATTCCACGCTCGCGCGTGCGGCGTGTGTCTTCCCAACCGCCTTCACCCGCGAGGCGGTCATAGCAGGCCAGGAAAGGTCCTCCCATGACGAATCATCTCCAGACGGGAGGCGAGTCGCGTCGCCCTCCCCAGGTTGAGCACCCGCGCCGGATCCTGCTTGTCGATGACTATCCAGATTCCGCCGACAGTTTGAGTTTGATCCTTTCCGCGGTCGGACACGAAGTCGATGTCGCGCACGGCGGGATCGCAGCACTCACCAAGGCAGATCGGTTCCGCCCCGATACCGCGATTCTCGATATCGGACTGCCTGACCTGGACGGATACGAGGTCGCTCGCAGGCTTCGTTCGGCTCCGTGGGGCCGGAATCTCGTTCTCATCGCGGTCACCGGTTGGGATCGCGAAGATGATCGAGCTCGTTCCGCGGAGCTCGGATTCGATCGGCATTTCGTGAAGCCGGTCGACGTGAGCGAGCTGCGCCTGTATCTGCAGTCGCTCTCGAACGGCGCCACCGCCTGACGCGCGCCCGAATCTGACGGCGGGGTGAGCCGTCGACTCGGCTTGCTCTCCAGGTGCCGCGCTGGATGTAATCGGAGCGCGTAAATTGATCCAAAGGGAGGGGCGTCGACGGCTCGACCGACCGCCCCGCCCTTCCGCACGCGCAGTATTCCGCGCTTTTGCAGGCCGCCCACTCACACCATTCGGTGGCACGCTGCTTTCAAACATCCCCTTGAGCCATCCTCGCTTGCGGCGGAGATGCCCGGAACCATCGAATATCCACGACGGATGCCGCCTCGACGAAGTGTTCGCGCAGCGCGGCGGAACCAATCGCCCCCTCCTCTCTCGGATGAGGAAAGGGCTGGAAGGACGAAAGCTCATGGCCAGGGAAACACACGTGACGACAGAGGCAGGCCGGGAGGAAGAGACTCTGCGCTCGCCGTCCGATGCTCCACGAGGGGGGATCTCATCGATCCAGGCGAACGGAGAGCAGCATCGAGATCTGTGGCGCACCCGGAATCACAGCATCATTCGATTTTGGACGGAATCACGTGGTGGACATCCCGCCGTGGTGGAGAACGGCGACGGTCCCAGTTGCGTGATTCGTTTCCCGGAGATGGGAACGGCGACCGCGGGCAGCGAAGCGAGCCCCATCAGTTGGGGGAAGTTCTTCGAGTGGTTCGACGAACGGCGGCTGGTCCTCGAGTATGAGCTCAAAGATCCTTCCGGGCGGCGCAGCTGGTTCAATCGGTTCGTGCAGCGGACGCCCATGGATGAAATCTAGGAACACGCCGGCTCGGTCCATTCTGAGCCGCCGAGCGCTTCGGACAGCCGAACCGGCCGATGCGAGCGAGCGCGGATTCGAGCCGCGGAAATTCGGCAAAAAAACGACACCCCGGCGCCAGTCGTAACCGGTTGCCGGGGATGACGTCAGACTCGGCCCTCCCACGGGGAGAAGGCTCGAGTCGGTTGCGAACTTTCTAGTACATGCCGCCGAACTCGCCGCCCATGCCGCCGCCGCCCGGGGCCGCCTGCTTGGGC
>CAMPIC010000579.1 GCA_946886185.1 uncultured bacterium | reverse complement strand
AAATAGCGGGCGTTGGGCGGGACGATGCGTTCCCCATTGACGGGATCGGTGTTCGCGCTGGAGTTGACGCGCGATATCAGCGTCCTGCCCGCATTGCTGGTCGCTTCGGTGGTCGCCTACTGCTTCACCGTGCTCGTAATGAAGCGGTCGATCCTGACCGAGAAGATCGCGCGGCGCGGATTCCACGTCAGTCGAGAGTATGCGGTCGATCCGCTCGAGCTCCTGGCGATCGATCAGGTCATGACCAAGGATGTCGTAACCGTGCCGGCGTCTCTATCGGCGGAGGCTCTGATGCGCCAGTACTTTCTCGATGAGGGAAAGGGAAGACATCAGGCGTATCCGGTCGTTGATCAGGCGGGCCGTGTTCTGGGAGTGGTGACGCGCACGAACCTGCTGGAGGAATGGTTGGCGGCCGCGCTTGCTGGAGGCGGCGGCCTCGAACGGACTGGTCTCGCGCCGATCATCACCTTCGACCTCATCCATCGCAAACCGATCATCGCCTATCCTTGGGAGTCCTGCCGCTCGGCGGCGGAGCGCATGGCGGAAGAAGGTGTGGGCCGATTGCTCGTGGTATCGCAGGACGATCCGGAGCGGGTGATCGGCATTGTCACGCGGAGTGACCTGTTGAAAGCGCGCGCCAAGGTCGTCGACGAGGAAATGAAGCGCGAGCGTCTCATTCGCG
The DNA here is from genome assembly GCA_946886185.1 of uncultured bacterium. The sequence continues at coordinate 2,229 of CAMPIC010000579.1, read as the reverse complement.
TACGAGAGATGCGAACTTTGCGCCGCTGATCCGAGTGAGGCGCGGCGGGGGAGTTGCAGCTCGAAGGCGCGTCATCGACGGGAGGAGCCGAAATGGCGATCGGAAACTTGGGTGAACCGTTTCTCGGCCCGACCACGATTCCGGAGAGCGAACGTAAGGCGTGGCCGTCCGAGCGGTACATCGAACCGAAGCAGATCGCGTTCACGTCCGCAAAGACGGTGACCAACGAAGTGTACTTTCGCCGGTCCACGGCCTACAAGCGGGGCGCGGAGCTGCTCGGCACGTCGGTGTTCTACATGGTCTATCACATCGGCGTCGTCCCGGATTCGACGTACTTCTCGACGTTCGGAGCGGGCATCGTCGTAGCCGATGACGATGCCGCAGCCTCCGACGAAGGCGCGGGCTTCTATCACGATGCATGCGGCGGGCAGCTCCTCGTCGAGCATGTCAAGGATGGCGAGGCAAAGCTGGACATCAAGACCCAGGGAGGCATCAAGACCCTCAGCACGGTGCATCACTTCCACGTCGCCGGTTACGGTGCGCCCGACGAGTATTCGAGCCTCGATCTCGATCGACTCGTCCAGCAAGTTCATGAGCAGACCGGCTCGGCCGCGCAGCGAGACATGATCTCCAGCTTCGGAACCGGAATCCGCCAGTACCTGCCCACCTACTGGCACGGCGCCCGCCCGGTGGGAGATCTGAAGGGCATCGATCCCAAACGGGTTCCGTTCGAACGGTTCATGGGACTGCGCGTGCCGGCCGGCCTCAAGGCTCGCCGCGGCTACGTACTGAAGCCTGAGCTTCCGAAGCATCACATTTACTACCTGAACTCGCCGGGTGGACCGTACTTCCTCGACGACCCGAACTGGCGATAGATGGAACACACCTTTGGCGCCGGCGTACGGGATAGATCGTAGTCTCCGCCGGGACTGCGAGCATGCAGATCCACGGTGATCCTCCTCGCGGCACGCAGGTATCGGTGTGTTGTGCCACGCGGCACGCAGGTTTCGGTGCGCTGTTCCATGCGTCGGAATGAAGACACCGCAGCACGATCTCGCTCTCGCTCCGTCAAGACTCCCTCATCCACGGTGGCGCGCGGCCATACCGCCGAGTCGCTGGCAGCCTTGTACCTGCAGCTGATCGGGTTCGAGCTGCTCGAGCGGAATGTGCGCGATGGCCCGCGCGAAATGGATCTCGTGGTGCAGAACGATCGCTGGCTCGTCGTCGTGGAAGTGCGCGCGAAGGGCAGCTCCATCTGGGGCGCTCCCGAGGAGTCGGTGCGGCGGGAGAAGCGCCGGCAGCTCCTGCGGGCCGGACGGGACTTCTGGTGGCGCAGAACCGATCACCGTCGCGCTCTCCGCTACGATCTGGTCGCGATCTCGATCGAGCGCGACGGGCTGATCCTCCGGCATCGGCCTCACTTCCTCGATCCGCAATCGGCCAGCGAGCCTCCATCGTTCCGCTGATTCGGATCCCAACAGTTCGGGTGATCCATTCGTGCGTTCCTTTGTCGTCCCGACTTCGACTCAGGCAGGACGGAGTTCCCGCTTCGCGCAGGCAAGGTGCAGTATCCTCGTGCCAGGCCGACGTCGATCTTCGCCGTCGTGCCACGTCTGTCGACGCATTCGCGGAGGAGGCCATGATGACGAAAATCCGTTGGTGGACCGTTTTTGCCGGGACCGTGGCCACGCTGATCCTGATTGGAACCGCGCATGCCCAGACCGAGCTCGAGCGCAAGAGCCTGATCGGGCTGAATGAGATTTACGTGACTCTGGAGACCATCGGCTCGGATGCGGAGAGCTCGGCAGTCCCAGTGGACCCGTTGCGGCGTGAGGTCGAAGAGATGCTCCGTCAAGGGGACGTCACTCTGATCTCGTCAGCCGATCTTCCGGGGGCGCCCAACGCCTCGGCGCTCGCCATAACCGTGCGGAGTGAACCGCTGGCCAACAACCGGCTGTACTCGATCGAGCTCCGAGTCAAGCAGGCGGGCACTCTGCTTCGAGATCCACAAACCACGCTGCCAGTCACGACGTGGTTCGCGAGCGACCTCGGCCTGACGCCGCTTTCGGATCAGAAGGAGATCCGCAACTCGATCCTCGCGCTGGTCGCCGACTTCCTCACGGCGCATCACCAGGCGAATCCTCAGTAGCAGCGCCGCGACCGTTCCGAACGCACTCACTCCCGAAGCGGGAGTGCGTGGCACGAATCTGGCGCGGACCGCTCCCGGCG
>CAMPIC010000578.1 GCA_946886185.1 uncultured bacterium | reverse complement strand
CGTCCACCGACCACGCGTCCTCCGACCCCGCGTCCAACGTTTACGCCTCTACCGGCCGCGCGCTCCGACATGACATCGTGCGCGCTCTTTGCTAGGTTGCAGGCGGGGCGTCTGCAGCACGCGAGAGGAGCGCATGATCGGTTCATTGGCGGAGCGCATCGCGGCGGCGATGACGGGCTCCGATCGCGCCTGGCCGGCGGAAGAGATCGCCCGCGAGTTCCTGCGGCTCACACGCTCCGGTCCGGGGACCGATGCGCTCGTGCGCGGAGTGCTCGCGCGCGATGACCGGTTCCGGGAAACCTCGCCTGGACTCTGGTCCATCCAGCTCAAACCGCGCATTCCAATCCTGCGCGCTCCCTTTTGGCTCTCCCAGGTGGAAAGTGGGACGGATCCGGCTGCCTGGCGACTTCATCTCCGCCTGCGCGACCGTTCCCAGCCGAGTCCGGCCAACGCGACGCTGGCGCCCGATCAGCCCGAAGATTGGTGGCAAGTCCGCCGGTCGCTCCCGGAGGCGCGGATCGCCGCCTACCAACCGGCCTTGCTCCAGCGATCGATCGGGTGGATGGAGCGCAATCACGCCCTGGAGGAGTGGGAGTCGATCGATCTCCTCTCCTGGACGAAGATTGCGCTGCATCAAGAAGGAGTGGCCCTCTCCGATCTCGCGGCCGCTTCCCGGATGCCCGACCTGGCGCGCCGATGGGGCCTCGGCCCGATACGCGCGGATGCGCAAGGCTCGCTCGACATCCTGAGCTGCGTGGTGGATGCGCTGGAGCAGCGCTATCCCACCTGGACCGAGGAGGATCTCGCCAAAGCCCGCCAGGAAATCTTGGAGCCGCGCGAGGTCGACTTCTCGAAATTCGCCTTCGATCGAAACGATCTCCAAACGATCCCTGCGCAAAGCGGCGTGTACCGTTTCCGCGACGGGGAAGGCAATCTCCTTTACGTCGGCAAGGCGGTGTCGCTGGTCGCGCGCGTCGGAAGCTACTTCCGATCGCTGCCGCGCGAGCGCACCAAGCGCGAAGATCTCCTCGATCTGCTCCGTCGATTCGAGATCGAGACCTGTCCGTCCGAGCTGGAGGCGCTCATCCTCGAATCGCGCGCGATACGCACCGAGCAGCCGCGATGGAACGTTCAGATCGAGGTGCAGCGTCCCGATCGGTTTCCTCCCGATTGGCGATGGCCGCTCGTGTTCGTTCCTCCGTCGAACGATCGCGATCGAGCCAGCGTGCTGATTCTCCACGGACCGGATCGCGGCCTGCTCTTGCGGATCCCGCGCGATCTCTCCGGAGCGGGAGTGAGCGAGGCGGAATGGCTCGAGCCGTTGGTGTCGGAGCCCTTTCGATCGACGCTCGCCTCGGACGGAATGTCACGGGGAGCGCGCACGCCGGGGATCGTGGGCGAAGCCGCCCCCGCGTATCTCGACGAGGAAGATCGCGCGATTCCCTTCGCTCATCTGCAGCTCCACCCCCAAGAGGTGTGGCTCTCCTTGCGCTACTACGCGCGGCAGCGCGACCAGATCGGTTCCTGCGAAGGATGGAGCGACGTCGAACAGCTATGGCGCCGCCTGCGCCACCTCATCGAGGCAACCCCGGCGTCGTCTGCTCCCGCGCTCGCGCAATGAATCGCGCCCGGGCGGCCGCCTTGCCGCTCCTGCACGTCGCTGGTAAACTGCCGATCGATCGAGAAGGATTGCCGCAAGAGCGGGAAAGCGAGGGTTTCAATGTACGCCAAGCGAATGGAGCGATTGGGAACGGAGACCGCGTTCGAGGTCCTCGCGCGGGCCCGCGAGCTCGAGCGGCAAGGACGCGACATCGTCCACCTCGAAATCGGCGAGCCTGACTTCGACACGCCGCGCTACATCGCCGATGCCGCGGTCGAGGCGCTGCGCGAAGGCTACACGCATTACGGACCTTCGGCCGGCCTTCCCGAAGTTCGCGAAGTGTTCGCGGAGTACATTTCCCGCACGCGCGGAGTCGACTACGGCGGAGAGCACGTCGTCATCACGCCGGGCGCCAAGCCGATCATCTTCTTCACCATGCTGGCCTGCGTGGAAGAAGGAGACGAGGTCATCTATCCCGATCCCGGATTTCCCATCTATGAATCGATGGTGCATTTCCTCGGCGGCCGGCCCGTGCCTCTCAAGCTGCGCGAGGAGAACGGCTTCTCCGTGGACCTCGACGAGCTGAAGTCGCTCCTCACCGATCGCACGCGCTTCTTGATCCTCAACTCTCCGGCGAATCCCACCGGTGGAGTGCTCGAGCAGCCCGCGCTCGAAGCGATCGCCGACATGGTCCGCGACCGCGACATCTGGGTGCTCTCCGACGAGATCTACTCGCGCATCCTCTACGAGGGAACCCATCACTCGATCGCCGCCCTTCCCGGAATGAAGGAGAAGACGATCATCCTCGACGGCCACTCGAAGACGTATGCGATGACCGGCTGGAGACTCGGCTATGGCGTCATGCCGACCGGTTTGGCCGCGCACGTCACGCGACTCATGACCAACTCGAACTCGTGCACCAATCTCTTCGTGCAACGCGCGGGGATGAAAGCGATCCAGGGCCCGCAAGGCGAGGTCGATGCGATGGTCCAGGAGTTCCATCGCCGTCGCGACGTCATCGTCAAAGGCCTGAACGAGATTCCGGGCATGAGCTGCATCACTCCCAAAGGCGCGTTCTACGCGTTCCCCAACGTGACGCGGCTGCCACTCGACTCCAAGACGCTGGCTCGCGATCTCCTCGATCAGGGGGGCGTCGCGGTGCTCTCCGGCACCGCGTTCGGCGCGGCGGGCGAAGGGTACCTGCGCTTTTCCTACGCGACCTCGATCGAGACGATCCAGAAGGCATTGGGGCGGATCGCGGAGTTCCTGCAGAGCCGCCATCTCGTTCCGAGCTGAGCGCGTAACGTCGAGC
>CAMPIC010000577.1 GCA_946886185.1 uncultured bacterium | reverse complement strand
CGGCCCCGGCAACGCGACCAGTCCGGCACGAAATCGGGCTGGGACCCGGGCGTCCAATCACGGAAGAGCACGCCATCAGAGCAGGACACCGGCCTGTCCACGGGAAGGAAAGCACCTGCTCCCGCCGGAGAACGATCCTGCGGACATGGCCAGCACCATCACGGCACTGGCAACGGCGTTCCTCTCCACGATACGATTGAGTGTCGGATACTCCCAGCGCGGGAGTAGCAGCACTGCATACGCATCCAATGAGGACACCGTCATGAAGAATTTGGTACTCGGACTCGCTGGAGTTTTTGCCGCCGCCGTCACCGCCGCCGCGGCGCCGATCGTGATCGACTACGAGGATCTCACCGAGGGGAACCAGGGGGATCCGCTCTCCCACATGGGACTGACCTACTACGATCTCAACACCGTCTCCGGCGTGTTCCCGGATGGATCCGTGTTCGATCCCGAACCGATCGACGAGTTCATGGTGGAGAACGCCGGCCTGCTCTATCAGGACTTCCCGGGCTACGGCAGCCCTGTGAACGCGCTCACCTTCGGAATCGCCTACGTCCCGGGAGAGAACCTCACCATCGGTGGACTCTCCAACGTGACGATCGACCTCGCCGGAAACGCGGAGTCCGCCTCGTTCGACCTCGCCTACTACGAACGCGGTCCGTGGGGCGGAATCGAGTTCCACCTCGACGCGCTGGACGGTGACGTCGTGGTCGCGACCGACTCGTTCGTCATCGCTTCCGGAGACGGCCGCGACAATCCTGCCGTCGCCACGATGTCGGTTTCGGGAGCGAGCTTCAACCGGCTGAAGTTCTACGCCACGTTCGGCGGAGAGTATTCCAAGCCGCGCGCCATCATCGACGATCTGACAATCGAGTACATCGATCCGGTTCCCGTGGTCGAGACCACTTGGGGAACGCTCAAGAACGAGTACCGAAGGTAACTCCTCACGCGACAACGTCGCTCGCTCGCCGGGGGAACCGCCGGGTTCAAGGACTGCTCAGGTCGAAGATGCGGGAGTGTGCTCCTTCTTCGACCTGGATCGCTTCGACGGCTCGCATGGACCTCGATCGAGTAGATCTGGATCGCGTGGATGTGGCCGCCTCGTTACGAGTTACTGGCTGCGCACCTTGCGCACGAACTGGTGGGTCAAGTAGGCCACGATCCACACCGTGGAAGTGGAGATATGCGTCCACATCCATACGCCTCGCCAGACTGGATCTGAACTGACCTGAAGGAGATAGCCCGAGAGCACCATCGGCGCGGCGCACGCCAGCAGCGACCATCCCGAGCGCCGTCGAACCTTCACGGAGGATCGAAGAAGCCGGAGCGCGTGATCGCGGAAGATGAGCCCGATCCCGAACACGAGGAACGGCGCGACCAGGATGTGCAGGTGTTGCCACGCCGGCTGCCACGGATGCGAGAGCGAGAACTCGTCGATCGGCCCGATGAGCCAGCGAAACAGTCCGTAGACGATTCCGGTCACGGCCACGGCCAGATTGGCGAGATGGAGAAACCACGCTTCGGCAGGTCCCATTCCACTCGCGCGCTTCACCCGCGACTGCGCGCCGTTCCGGTCGGATCGCGCTGCGTGCCCCGAACGGAGAACCTGCGGCGGTTCATTCGCGACGAGACCCTTCATGGAATACAACGTCCCCCGCAGATCCTAGCTGTTCCGCTGGAACCCACGGTTCGCATGTTGCCCGGTACGAATTGCCTCGGCCTTCCCGGCGGGTGATGCCCAGAGCCCACCAGGATCGACGGGCAGCGCAGTGCTCGAACCTCGGGGCGCAGACGGAATTGGCCGGTCACCGCACCTCCTGATCGAGCAGCCATTGATGGATCTTTCGGACTCTCGACACCGCGTCTACGGTCGCGCGGCCGGTGAGGGTCGCGCCGGTCACGGCATCGATCTCTCGACCATATTTGAGGCGGCTCTCCGGTTCGAGTCCGCGGAATTGCGCATACCACACCGGAGCCGGCCGGTACTCGGGGGGTTCCGCGAACGCCAGCACGAGCACTTGGCGCACCCCGCCTGAAGGGGTGAGCGTGATGAGCAAACTCTCGCTGACGGTGCGCACGCGATGCGTATCGAGGTACCCGAAGAGAAAAGTGTCCCCTTCGCGCCGGGTCACGACATAGCGGGAGAGGCTCTCCTCCACCTTCGAGTCCAGGATCTCCGCGATCTCCTCTCGTTCCGCGGGCAAGAGGCGAAGGAGCTGCTCTGTGACGGAAAGCGCGCCGGGGCCGGCTGCATCTTCCCGCGCGCTGTCCGGTCGATTGGACCCAGATCCAATGCCCGCGCCGGCGTCGGCGCCATCAGAGCCCTTCGCAAGATCTTCGCGCGAGGCCTCGAGAAGAGCTCGCTCGACCTCCTCCGGCACGGCAGCGGAGAGTCGACTGTCCGCGCGGGAGTCCTGAGCGACGGCGACTGCACCCGGCTCGGTGCCGGCCGACGCAACGCCTGCTCGGTGCGATCCAACCAGCGCGAGCGAGAGCAAGATCGCCACTCGCACGATCAGATTCTCAGATCGCATAACCGCTCCCCTCACACGTGCCCGCTTCCTGCGGATGTCCGCTGGCGGCACGTGTGCCCGCGCAGAACTTGTATCTACTACTGGCGCGCGTTGCCGCTCCTAGAACGCATACCCCAGCGCGACGTTGAACTGGTCGACTCCCGTGTCCGCCTTGTTGGAGATCGCTTGGTAGTCAGCCTTCAAGGTGATCTGGGGAATCGGGTTCGCGGAGGCTCCGAACGTCCAGATGGTCTGGTCGTTGGCGGGGTTCGACGCGAATCCCGACGCGACCTGATCCTGAGTGTCCAGACGCTCCAAGCGCACGAACGGAATCAGCGACGCGTTGATCGAGGTCTCGGTCAAGACGTCGTATCCCACCTCGGCGTATCCACCCCATT
>CAMPIC010000576.1 GCA_946886185.1 uncultured bacterium | reverse complement strand
TCGCTCCGGAAAGCCGAGAGGCCTTCGAGCGGGCGGCGCAATCGAGCCCGCTCCTCGATCGGCTCTACCTGACCGGCTCGGCGGATTTCGATGCATCGCTCGCGGGCCAACCGGCGACCTTCGAGAACTTTCCGAGCCACCGCGACGACGCTGCGATCTGGCTCTTCTCCGGCGGGACGACAGGAAAGCCCAAAGCGGTCGTGCAGACCCATCGCGCCTTCGCCAACACCACTGTCTGCTATGCCCACGGCGCGCTCGGTATGACTGCGGCGGACGTGACCTTGTCCGTGCCGAAGCTCTTCTTCGGATACGCGACCGGCTGCAACCTTCTCTTCCCGTTCTCGGTCGGTGGATCCGCCATCCTCTTTCCCGAGCGGTGCACCGCGGACGTGCTCTTTGAGAAGATTCGCAAGTACCGGCCCACCATCCTGGTGAACGTGCCGACCATGGTGAAGAAGCTGCTCGAGGATCCGAGCGCCGCGCAGCAGGACTTGAGCTGCCTCAGGCTCTCCACCTCCGCCGGAGAAGCGCTTCCCGTGGATCTGCATCTGCGCTGGAATCAGGCCTTCGGAGTCGATCTTCTCGACGGCCTGGGAACCGCCGAGATGTGGCACATCTTCCTCACCAACATGCCGGGCGATGTGCAGCCCGGAACTCTGGGTCGAGTCGTTCCGGGTTTCGAAGTGCGAGTGTGCGATGACGAAGGCCGCGAAGTTCCCCGCGGCGAGACCGGCTGGCTTTGGGTTCGCGGCGGTTCCCGCGCCATCGCGTATTGGCAGCATCAGGAGAAGACCGAGACCGCCTTCCGCGGCGAGTGGTACGTCTCCGGCGACATGATCCGCCAGGAGGCAGAGGGACGATTCGTCTACTGCGGGCGCGCCGACGACATGCTCAAGGTCTCCGGAAAGTGGCTCGCGACGCGCGAGGTCGAGGAGTGCCTGGAGCTGCATCCTTCGGTGCGGGAAGCGGCCGTGGTCGGTGTCCCGGACGACCACGGTTTGACCAAGCCGCATGCATTCGTCGTCGCGATGGATCCGGGACCGACTCTCGCGGAAGCGCTGCAAGATTTCGTGCGGGCCCGACTGGAACCTTATAAATATCCGCGGCGGATCGAATTCCTCCGGGATCTGCCTCGAACGCACCTCGGGAAAGTCGATCGCGGCAAGCTGCGCCGTGATCCGCTCGACGACCAGGACGGATCGTGAGCGACGCGGCGCACACCAATCCGGGGCGCGAGCTATCGGGACAGGGGGCCGGACATCCGGACACGTGCTCCTTCAAGCACCTGTTCCGCCGATTCATCGAAGCCGACCCGCGCCGTTTGCACTTCGCCGCGCACAGCCATCACTACTGGCCGGACGTCACGTTCGAGGCGCAGGAGCGAGCCTGGCTCGACGCCGCCCGCTTCGCGGACTACAAGGGGGGGCCCATCTTCGAGGAGACGTTGCCGCGCGCGCGCCAGCACATCGCGCGGATCCTCGGCCTCTCGGATCCAGGCACGCTCGCCTTCGCGGTCAACACCCACGAGCTGGTCACGCGCATCGTCTCCTGCTTCCCCGAAGGGATGCGGCTGCGAGTCCTCACTTCGAACAGCGAGTTCCACAGCTTCACGCGTCAGAGCCGCCGATGGGAGGAATCGGGCAAGATCGAGTGCACGCGCATTTCCACGCAGCCGTTCGACACGTTCGGGGAACGCGTGGCAGAGAGAGTGGGCAGCGGCGAGTACGACCTCGTCTACCTGAGCCAGGTGTTCTTCGATTCCGGTTTCGTTTTCGAAGGACTCTGGGACCTGGTTCTCTCGATCCCGTCACGAACTTGGGTCGTGATCGATGGCTATCACGGGTTCATGGCTCTCCCGACCAACTTGCACTCGATCGAGTCTCGCTGCTTCTATCTCGCGGGCGGTTACAAGTACGCGATGAGCGGCGAAGGGGCGTGCTTCGTCCACTGTCCTCCGAGCTACGGACCTCGTCCGGCAAACACCGGCTGGTTCGCCGGATTCGGCAGCCTCGCCACAGGATTGGGCACCGAGCAGGTCCCGTACGCCCAGGACGGCTCCCGCTTCTTCGGGGCCACGTTCGACCCGTCCGGGTTGTATCGATTCAACGCGGTGATGGATCTGCTGGTGAGAGAAGGGGTCGGAGTCGATCTGATCCACGAGCGGGTCAGGAACCTCCAACAAGAGCTCCTCGACCGGCTTCCGCCCGGGATCGAGGGCCTGGAACGAGACTGCCTGCTTCCGGCCGCAGCCTGGAGCGGAGAGCGAGGCAACTTCCTCACCTTCGAAAGCGATCGGGCCCGGGCCATTCATGATCGGCTGCGGGAAGCAGGGGTCGTGACGGACTATCGCGGCAACCGCCTCCGGATCGGTTTCGGGCTCTATCACGACCCGACCGACGTCGATGAGCTCTGCCGCCGGATCGATCAAACCCTCCGGTAGCCATTTTTCCGATACGGCCGATGTATCAGGCCGACTCCCCACAGCCACCGCCACATGGGAAGGAAGGGGCTACCCAGACTTCCTGCTTCGCTCTGCTTGCATCCGGGCCGGCGTCTACCACGCAGGTGCTCGGCTCAGCGAACAGGCACCCGAGCGGAAAGTCCGCCCGGGTCGATGCGGAATTGAGGAGATCGTTGATGAAACAGATGATTCGCAACACGTGGATCGCCGTGGTGGCGTCCGCTGCGATCTTCATCGGAGGATGCACCGAGGAGCCCAGCGGGCCTCTCGGATCGCGTGACGATGGATCCTCTGCAGAGGCGCAGTACTGGAACCAGTTCACGAAGTGGACCGGCGGTAACGGCAACGACAACGGCGGAACCAACGGAAACACCAACGGTGGGACCAATGGGAACACCAATGGCGGAACCAACGGAAACGACAACGGCGGCAATGGCAACGGCAACGGGAATGG
>CAMPIC010000575.1 GCA_946886185.1 uncultured bacterium | reverse complement strand
ATCACGAACAGCGCATAGAAACACGCGAGCATGATTCCGGGGACGAGCGATCCGACGAAGAGATCCCCGACCGGCACGCCGAGCTGATCGGCCAGCACCACCAGTACGACGCTCGGGGGAATGATCTGCCCCAATGTGCCCGAGGCGGTGATGACCCCGGCGGCGAGCGGGCGGGAGTACCCGTAACGCAGCATGACCGGGAGCGAGATCATCCCCATCGCGACCACGGAAGCGCCCACCACTCCGGTAGCCGCGGCGAGCAGAGCTCCCACGAACACCACAGCCAGCGCCAATCCACCGCGGACCGGGCCGAACAACACCCCGAGGGTGCGCAACAGGTCTTCGGCGAGCCGCGAACGCTCCAGCATCGTCCCCATGAAGACGAAGAAAGGGACGGCCAGGAGCACGTAGTTCGACATGATCCCGAAGATGCGCTCCGGCATCGCGAATAGCAGATGCCAGTCGAACAGTCCGGCCTCGACTCCCAGCACCGTGAAGAGGATTGCGACGCCTCCCAATCCGAATGCGACCGGGTAACCGGAGAAGACGATCAGGACGAGGGCGAGGAACATCGCCGGGGCGAGCCACTCTCCGGTCACACGCCCTCTCCCGCGGGGCGGATGGAATCGCGCGGCTCATCCGGAATCCGCGCCCGCAAGATCGCGATCTTGCGAATGACGAGAGCCAAGCCTTGGAGAAGAAGGAGGAAGAACGCGACCAGGATCATGCTCTTGATCGGGTAGCGCGCAAGTCCGCCCGGGTCGGGCGATCCTTCCCCGATCTTCCAGGAGTTGCGCACAGCCGGCCAGGAGAGCCAGAGCATGAGCGCGCTGAACGGGAGCAGGATCGCGATGGTACCCATCAGGTCGAGCCACGCCTTGCCCCGCTCGCTCAATCGACTGTAGAGCAGATCCACGCGAACATGACCGTCGTGGCGCAGCGTATAGGCCGCGCCGAGCAGGAAGATCAGGCTGAACAGGTACCACTGCAGCTCGAGCAGCGCGTTGGAGCCGAGCTGCGCGCCCAGGAACCTGCCGAGATAGCGCGCGACCGAGTTGAAGGTGGCCACCAGGATCATGACCACCACCAACCAGCAGGCGGCTCGACCAATCGCGTCATTCAGCTTGTCGATCGCGTTCGCCAGGCTCAGCCAACGCTGCATGCATGCTCCTTGCGGATTCCGGACCGGAAACGCATCCGGGAACGATAGCGGACGGGCGAGAAGCGGGCGATTCGTTCCTGTTCGCATTTTTGGCAAGAGCTTCGGCGGCGGTTATAGTGAGTCCCCGGAGGACGACGATGGCGAAGGGAATCGAGGGAACGGTCATCGCGGGTCGGTATGAGCTCGCCTCTCGGCTCGGTCAAGGCACCTACACCACGGTGTGGAAGGCGCGCGAGATCGAGACCGGAGGCGACGTCGCGATCAAGATTCTCAACCCGCCCTACGCCGACGATCCGGGCCTGGTCGAGGAGCTGATCTCGGAGGCCCGCGGCTACATGGCCTTCCGGGACAACCCGCGCATCGCGACCATCCTCGATTGCGGGCAGGACCTCGATACCGATCTCACCTATGTGGCGATGGAGTTATATCCGGCCACTCTCGACGGAGTCATCCGTGGCTCCGGTGCTCTTCCGATCGAAGCGGTCCTGCGACTGGCGGAGGATCTGGGCGGCGCATTGCGAACGGTGCACCGGGCGGGCCTGGTCCATCGCGACATCAAGTCCACCGACATCCTCACCGTGCCGGGAGAGAATCGATTCGTCCTCTCCGACTTCGGGTTGGGGATGTTCGACCGCGACGACCGCGATGCTCCCACCATGGACTTGAGCCGCGTGGGTGGCTGGGCATATGCGGCGCCCGAGCGAATTCGCGCCACCGGGAAGAGCGAAGTGGGACCGAGTGCCGATATCTACTCGGCCGGAGTCGTGCTTTACCGCGCCGCCACGGGCCGGTATCCGTTCACATCTCGCTTCCCGCAGATCATGGACGATCATCAAAGCACCACTCCTCCCGATCCGCGGGGCTTTCGTCCCGATTTACCGGCCCCGCTGGCGGAGCTCATACTCCGCTGCTTGCGCAAGAGTCCTGCGGAACGATTCGCCTCCGCCGACGAAATGATCGCGGCGGCGCAAGAGGCGGGCACGATTCCTCCGACTCGACCCGCGATCCGGATCCCCGTGCGCCCGATCCTGCTCGGATTGGGGGCGGTCGCGGCGCTCGGGCTCCTCGTCCTGTTGGTCGTCACGCTGCTGCCCGGCGGACTCGAGGCGGAGATCGATTCCAGACCGGAGGGTGCGGCCTTCCGGCTTTACGCGGGAGACGCCGACGCGCGGTTCGACGCGATCGAGTCCGGCACCACTCCCGCGAGAGTGAACGGTCTGGAGGAACGCGAGTACACGGTAGTCGTCGAGAAGGAGGGCTTCTTCCCCAAGGAGGCTTCGTTCACTCCGTCTTCGGGATCCAGTGGACCGGGCACCATCGTGTTGGAGAGCAGCGTCACGGTCGAGGTGGTGAGCCGGCCCGCGGGGGCCTCGGCCTCCTTGCGCCCACTGGGCGGGGAGGATGTCGTGGAAGGGGGACCGACTCCGACCGAAATCGGCGGGCTGCGCGCCGGTCCCCATGAGCTCGTGCTCCGCCTTCACGGATACGCGACTCTTGTCGACACGGTTCTCATCGGACGCGACGGCGGATCGTTCGAACGCAGCCTCCTTCCGGGAGATGACGCGGAGCTGGCGGACGCCGCGGCGTTGCAGGATGCGGCGAGCTCCGGGGACCGAGCAGAGACGGCGGATGCGGCGGCATCTCGAGGAGGAGATTCCGCTCCTTCGGTGCGCACGGCGTCGAGCGGAACGATCACGGAGCGCGAGGCTCGTGATGCGTCCGGCGCGGCAGCATCCGATCGGCTCGATCGCCTTGCC
>CAMPIC010000574.1 GCA_946886185.1 uncultured bacterium | reverse complement strand
CCTTGTGCACGTATCCCTGATGGCCGACGTCCCAGATCAATCGATCGCGCGGAGTGTCGTACACGTAGTGCAGCACCACGGACAGTTCCACCACGCCGAGGCTGGGGGCGAGATGGCCTCCCAGGCGCGTGATGGTGTCCCAGATGAACGAGCGGAGCTCCAGACAGAGCTCGGGCAGCTTCTCGACGGGCAGTGCGCGAAGATCTTCAGGGCCGTTGATGGTGGCGAGCAGGGGACCGGGCTCGGGAAGGCCTGTGCCTGGATTTCCTGTGGTCACGCTAGCGCCGGCTCCCGGAACCAGTCGTTTCCGGTAGATCGATCGAAGAATGCATCGAGTTCTCCAATTGGAATCGCCGGACCGTACCCGGTCCGATGGCCAGAGGCCGCGCGGGACCGTAGAGTCCAATTCCCGCGCGCTCGTTCGCGCCGAGCGGTTCGATTGAATCTAGGGACCCGTGACGGAGGTGTCAAGGATACCCGGCCCGCGCGGCCGGGATCCCGGATTTCATGCGAATGCCAGCTCCTGGGAGCTGGTGGAGGAAGAGCGGGGATGGCAGACCGCAGGAGGAGCAGCGCGCCGGTAGGTGGAGTCGCGAAAGGCTCGGCCGCGTCGAAAACGCGCGCCCCCGCGGGTGGAGTCGCGAAAGGCTCGGCCGCGTCGAAAACGCGCGTCCCCGCGGGCGGAGTCGCGAAGGGAGAGCCTCGCTCGAGAGCGCGCGTGGTGTCGACCCGTCTGCCTCGTCCGGCGGGAAGGCCCCCGGTCGATCCGGCGTTGAAACGGCGCGCCGGGAAAATCCTGGCCGGGCTCTACCGCGCCTATCCGGATGCCCACTGCGCGCTCGACTTCCGAACTCCGCTCGATCTCTATGTCGCGACGGTGCTGTCGGCGCAGTGCACCGATGAACGCGTCAACAAGACGACCCCAGCGCTCTTCGCGATCTGTCGCACGCCGGAGGACTATCTCGCGCTCGGCCCCGAACGGCTCGAGGAGATGATCCGGCCGACCGGGTTCTTCCGCGCCAAGACGCGCAACCTCCTCGCGGGGTGCCGCGTGATCCTCGAGACATTCGGAGGAGAGATCCCCCGCACCATGGAAGAGCTGGTGACGATTCCGGGAGCCGGGCGCAAGACGGCGAACGTCATCCTCGGGAACGCGTTCGCAATTCCCGGCATCACCGTCGACACGCACGTGCAGCGGCTCTCCAAACGACTCGAGCTGGCCCGCGAAAACGATCCGGTCAAGATCGAGGGAGAGCTGCAGCAGATCTTTCCGGAGCGGGAGTGGACCCAGCTTTCGCACTCTTTGATCTGGCATGGGCGGCAGATCTGCCTGGCGCGGCGGCCGCTCTGCGAACGGTGCCCGATCCGCCCGCTCTGTCCCTATCCGGAGCGCGTGGCGCAGATGGACGCGGCGGCGCCGGCAGTGGCGCGATCGAAGACTGCGGCCCGCAAGAAATCCTCCTGACGCAGATTCATTCGTCCTCGGGAACAACGTCCGGAACAGGCAGGTGGGAAGAACGGGCGCGGTTTTCGCGCACGAGCGCGGCGTTGCGACGCATGTCGGCCGGCTTGATGCGCGTGATGGCGGTTCCTCGGACGCGCTCGCGGTACTCGGCATCCTCCATCTGTTCCCACTCTTCCGCGCGCGCGCCGGTCAGCTCGAGGCGCGGAGCGAAGCGACCTTCGCGCGACGTGGGCGCTTTCCGATTCCACGGACACACTTCCTGGCAGATGTCGCATCCGACCAGCCACTCCCCCATTTCCGTTCGCCAGGAATCGGGGTGCGGACCGCGATGCTCGATGTTGCGATACGAGATGCATCGATTGGAATCGAGCACGTACGGCTCCGGGAACGCGCCGGTCGGACACGCGTCGAGACAGCGGGTGCAGCTTCCGCAGAGATCCGTGATGCGCGGATCAGGCGGAAACGGGATCGTGGTGAAGATCTCGCCGAGGAAGAACCAGGAGCCGAGCCGCGGATGCAGCAGACAGGTGTTCTTGCCGATCCACCCGAGTCCGGCCGACTCCGCGAACGCCTTCTCCAGGATCGGCGAGGTGTCGCACCCAACGCGGATTCTCGCATCGGGTACCGCTTCCCGGATCTGCTCGGCGAGCCGGCGCAGCTTCGCGCCGATCACCTCGTGATAATCGTCGCCGCGCGCGTAACGGGAGATCTTGGGCAGTCCCGTCGCCGCCGGCACCGGTTCGGGCGCCTGATACACCAGCGCGACCGCGATGACCGAGCGGGCTCCTTCGAGAATCTGCTCCGGATCGACGCGCCGGAGGGGATCGCGCCCCATCCAGGCCATCGATGCGTGATAGCCGCGATCGAGCCAGGTCAGGAGGCGATCCCGGCTGCTCGGGGGCTCGATCGCCGGCGCGAAACCGACGCGCTCGAAACCGAGAGCCTCTCCCCACTGCCGGATCTGCTCCTTGGTCAAGGGTTCGCTCACGGCATGCGATCCAGGGCGCGATAGGTCTCTTCGAGGATTCGGGCGTCGATCACCGGCGGCACGGTGCGCATGGCGCACAGTCCCGCCAAAGCGAGGAACGGAACCGGCCGCCCCGAACGCAAGCCCTCGAGCGCGCCCTGGGCGCGTCCTGTTTCCCGCTCCCGGGTCCAGTGCGTCCAAGGCGTATCGCCAACTGGTCCTCTTTCTTGGAGGCGTCCCGGCTGAGAGTGCATCGGTGTGACCCGGTGCATCGAATCGAGATGGCGCACGAGCGCCGCTCTGACCGACGCGGATTTGGTGCCGGATCGATCGAGCGCGCGCATCCACCGAGTACGCGAAATCCAAGCCGAGAGCAACGCTTCGGGATCCTCGGGCCAGGACCGGGAGAGCTCCGCCCATCCGAACGGACCGGGATCTGCGGGTGGGCGAAACGGGATCTCCGAGCCTGCCGAGTAGATCCGTTCGAGGA
>CAMPIC010000573.1 GCA_946886185.1 uncultured bacterium | reverse complement strand
TGGAGCCCCGAGCCATCCCCGGCACGCCCCAAGCCGGGGCTTACAGCGTAAAATACGATTATTAAAAGACTTACGAGAGTATTCCGGACGCGGTGCATGGAGCTCCTTACAGCTACTGAGACTCAGTATCAAGAAGGGGCACGATACCGACCGCTCCGACGCGCCGCAACAGCAGTTTTTCGCTAGCCCGCGTCCGAGCTCGAGGCGTGCGCTTCGTCCGGCGAGAAGGTGGTGTGCCGGAGCGGGACTTCCCGCAGAAGCCACGTGAGGGCGAAGGCCAGGAGTGCGACGAACGCCGCGACGAGGAAGACGCTGTGCAGGGATTGCGCGACCGCTGCCACGAATCCGCGGTGCACTTCGGGAGGCAGATTCGCGAGCGCGGCCGGGCTCTGCGCGATCTCTCCGCCGGCGAACATGCCCAAAGCGTTCGCGGGAATGTGCCGCGGCGCGTTGCGGATAAAGGCCTGGTTGAAGATCCCTCCGAACAATGCGACGCCGAACGATCCGCCGATGGACCGGAAGAAGGTCGCGGACGCCGTCGCGGTCCCGAGATACTCATAGGGCACGGCGTTCTGGACGGCGATGACCAGCACCTGCATGACCCCGCCGAGTCCCATTCCCACGATGAGCATGTAGACGGACGCGACCCGCAGCGGCGTGTCGACCGTGAGGAGCGACAGGAGGAACATCCCCACCGCCATCAGAGCGGCTCCCAGGATCGGAAAGATGCGATACCGCCCCCATCGCGTGATGAGAATGCCCGCGATCGTCGACACACCGAGCAGTCCCACCATCAGCGGCAGCATGAGCAAGCCCGATGTGGTCGCGCTCACTCCATGCACGAGCTGCAGGTAGAGCGGCAAGTAGACGATCCCGCCGAACATCGCGACCCCGACGATGAAACCGAGCACGCTCGTCAGGGAAAATGTGTGGATGCGAAAGAGCTGCAGCGGCATGAGCGGCTCCGCGGCGCGTTTTTCCACGAAGACGAAGGCGATGAGGAGCGCGGCGCCCACCAGCGCCAGACCGATGATGAGCGGCGAGCTCCAGGCATGCTCGTTTCCGCCCCACGTCGTGACCAGGATGATCGCGGTCACGCCGATACCCAACAATATCGTGCCGAGGTAGTCGATCACATGTTGGCGCCGCTTTTTCGGCAAGTGCAATACGACCGAGGTCACGTACAGCGCGACGATCCCGATCGGCAGGTTGATGTAGAACACCCATCGCCAGGTGAGGCGGTCCGTGAAGAAGCCTCCGAGGAGCGGGCCCGCCACGCTGGAGAATCCGAACACAGCTCCGAAAAGGCCTTGGTAGCGCCCGCGCTCGCGGGGGCTGAGCACGTCGCCGATGATGGCCATCGCGCCGACGATCAAGCCCCCGGCCCCGATTCCTTGCAAAGCACGGAACGCAATGAGCTGCCCCATGTTCTGCGAGATCCCGGAGACCACCGAGCCCGCCAGGAAGATCACGATCGCGGCCTGGAAGAGTCCCTTGCGTCCATGAAGGTCGCCCAGCTTGCCCCAGAGCGGCGTGGAAATCGTGGAGGTGAGCAAGTACGCGGTGACGATCCAGGGCAAGTGATTGATGCCGCCCAGCTCGCCCGCGATGGTGGGAAGCGCGGTGGAAACGATGGTCTGATCGAGCGCTGCCAGCACCATGCCGAGCATGAGCCCCGCGAGGATGCTCAGGATCTGGCGGCGCGTGTAGTGGGCGCCGGCTCCGACCGTCGCCGAGTAGGGCGTGCCCGGAGGCATCGTTACGGAGTCAGACTTCATGCGCGTGCGGCCTGCGCGCGACGCGCGAGCGCTCGCCGGTACGAATCAGCTCCGCGCGGGTCGGTATGGATCCGCTCCGCGCGAGAGAGATCCTGAATGCCTGCGCGGGCGGCGACTCGTTGCTCCGGCAAGCCGTTGGGGTATTTCAAGTCTGATGACTCCTCGACGATCTCGGGCAAGAACCTTTCCAAGTATCGAGCTCAGATTACCGGAATCCAGATCTCGCCTGCCGGTCCGCCTCGGCGAAGCGCACCTTGCTGGGCGGCGCACCGACCATGGAAATCGGCGCTGGATTTTCGGGATCCGGTTTCTACCAAACGGCCGGTCTCTGAGAAGTCTCCGACCCACGCAGAGCCCATTCCAGGTACCCTCGGTGCGAAGGCGGCAGACACTCCGCGGAATTCGCAAGTCGCGGATTCGAAGGCGGGCGGACGAGGGTGCGGCGCCGCCGATCGACTGATCTCCCGCTCCCGCCACGTGCGTAGGACGGACTCCCGATGCGAGGAGTCGAAGCGAAGGCGAGGAGAAGCCATGTCTCACCCACACGATCCTGATCACTCCGGCTCTACGACCGGCGCCGGCGCCCCTGCCCCGAGTGATCGAAACTCGCTCACCGTGGGAACGGATGGGCCGATGTTGCTTCACGATGTGCACTTCATCGAGCAGATGGCGCACTTCAACCGCGAGAAGGTCCCCGAGCGCCAGCCGCATGCCAAGGGGTCGGGCGCTTTCGGAATCTTCGAAACGACCGAGGAGGTGTCGAAGTACACCAAAGCGGCGCTGTTCCAGCATGGCGCGAAGACTGAGCTGCTCATCCGCTTCTCGACCGTGGCCGGCGAAATGGGAAGTCCCGACACGTGGCGCGACGTGCGCGGCTTCTCGATCAAGTTCTACACCGCGGAGGGCAACTACGATCTCGTCGGGAACGACACTCCGGTCTTCTTCGTGCGCGACCCGATGAAGTTCCCGCACTTCATCCGCAGCCAGAAGCGGCTTCCGGATTCCGGCCTGCGCGACAACCACATGCAGTGGGATTTCTGGACGAACAATCCGGAGACCGCTCACCAGGTCACCTACCTGATGGGGCCCCGCGGCCTGCCGCGCACCTGGCGCCACATGAACGGCTACGGCTCGCACACCTACA
>CAMPIC010000572.1 GCA_946886185.1 uncultured bacterium | reverse complement strand
ATCCGCAGGCGCGTCATCCGCAGGCGCGTCATCTGCAGGCGCGTCATCCGCAGGCGCGTCATCCGCAGAGCTAGTCGAAACATCCGCGGAAGCAGGTGCATCACCCGCCGCAGTCGCTGCCGGGTCAGCGGAGGCGTGCGTGGCGAATCGTTCCGGAGAGACGATGCGCACGCCTGACGGCGCCTCTCGCAGCACCAACGCTCCGAAAACGATCGGCAGGACGAAGACGGCGGCGGCCACCGCCGACCAGCGCACGCGGTGGCGGATCCCGCGCCGGGTGAAGGCCCGCCAGAGCATCCCGCTCACCAGCGCGATCCAAAACGGAAGCAGCCAGAAGCCGGTCCAGGCGGTGAGTTGGAGCGCGGCGGGCACCGGGGCGAGCGCGTACCCGAGCGACCCCCATGCGAATCCGGTCTCACCGATCGTCCGAAACCAATCGAAGAGCGTCCAGGCGACGGGAAATCCCCACCACGGATGGATACGAAAGCGACGTTGCAGCCAACCGGCGGTGGCGGCGGCGAATCCCGGGAACACGCCGAGGTAGCCTCCGAGGACGGCGAGGGCCGGGATCATGATCCACGGAATGGTGATCTCTTCCTTGGAGAGCTGGAGGAGCCAGTGCAGGTGCAGCGCATAGAAGAGCGCGCCGAAGAGATAGCCGCGCAGGAACTGTCTGCGGAAGAGACGGGACTTGGGGGGCGCCAGACTCCGGATCGTCTCCGCGGGAAAGAGCGCCCAGTAGAGCGGGATCATCCCGAAAAAGACGAGGAGCGAGAGTCCGACCGGCGGAAACGCGAGAAAGAGTAGGAATGCCGCAACCGGCAGAACCAGCCAGCGGCGCAGACCGCCCGGAAGGTGGGAAGCGCGGGTGTCCCGCTCCTCTCCCGAATCGGAGGGGCGTTGACTCGCGAGGACGCCTCCTGATAGCCTACTCGCCACTCGTGCCAAAATAGGACCCGGCGGGGGACCGTCGAAGGAGGATCCAGACACATGCCGCAGCATAAATCCGCCGAGAAGCGGATGCGGACCAATGATCGGGACAAGGCGAAGAACCGCGCGGTGCGCGGGGACATCCGCCGCGCGACCAAGGACCTGAAAGCGGTCCTCAGCACCGAGAAGGCGGACGAGCAGCTCCGCGAGGTGCACTCGGTGCTCGACAAGGCGGTGAAGAAGGGAGTCATCCCGAAGAATCGCGCAAACCGCCGGAAGTCCCGCACCGCAAAGGCGGTCCAGAAGGCGCGCGCTGCGAGCTAGCGTCACTGGTCGGTGCCTCGTTCTCTGATCTCTTCGAGCCGGCTCTCTGCCCAATCATCTATGGTGTAGAGGCCGGCTTTGCGCTGCGCCAGCCAGGCGGCGGCGGAGAGCGCTCCGTGAGCGAACGCGGCGCGATCGAGCGCGCGGTGCCCGAGCTCCAGCAGCTCGCGCGGTCCGCCCAGGCGCACGACGTGTTCGCCGACCACATCCGGTAGTCGGAGCGCGTGCATTCCCACCTCCCCGGACGGGCGCGGTCCCGACATTCCTTCACGCCCATGCCGGAGCTCGCCGCCGCGCACCGCGGTCCAGCGCCGGGCCAGCGCGAGCGCGGTGCCGCTCGGAGCGTCGCGCTTCGCAGTGTGATGCGTCTCGATCAGCTCCATCTCCCAACCCGATGGCAGGAGCGCCGCAGCCTCGGCCAAGAGGCGCGACAGCACCGCCACGCCCAGGCTCATGTTGGGAGACCAGAGCACCGGAATCCGCTCGGATGCTTCCCGCAAGCCGCGGTGCGCCGCCTCGTCGAGCCCCGTCGTTCCAGAAACCCAAGGCTTGCCGAGACGGCCTAGCTCGCGACCCAGGTCGGGGATCGCGTTGACGGTCGTGAACTCCACGAAGACGTCGACCTGCGCGGCGTCGAGAGAATCTCCCCGATCGAAAAGCGCTCCCAGGGAGAGATCGTTTCGCTCCTCGATCGCGGCGAGAACACATCCGCCCATCCGCCCGCCGGCGCCGATCACACCGATCCGGAAAACGCCGGGCGGCGCGGGAAAAGCCTCGCCCCGAGATTCGCGCGCGGGACCCCAGCCGGTGCGAGAGCTCACGCGGGAGTTCCGGAGCGAATGGCCGAGCGATCGCGGGGCAGCTGCGCGAGGGCGGCATCGATGCGCTCCGCGCTCGCCCGGCTCACCGGCACCAGCGGAAGCCGCAGCTCCTCCTCGATCAGCCCGAGCGTGGCCAGGGCGCGCTTGACCGGCGCGGGATTGGTCTCGATGAAGAGCGACTTGGTGAAAGCGAACATGGAGAGATGAAGCCGCTTCGCTTCCTCGGTGTCCTGCTCGCGGAACGCGCGGATCATCGATTGCACCAGAGCGGGAGCGACGTTCCCGAGGACGCTGACCACTCCTTTGCCGCCCACGGAAAGGATCGGCAGCGTGAGCGAGTCGTCCCCCGAGACAACGGTGAGATCAGTGGTCTGACAGATCTCGCTCGAGACGTCGAGCGAGCCGGACGCTTCCTTGATCGCCACGATGCGAGGATGCGCCGCCAGAGTCTGGACCGACTCCACGGTGAGCGCCACGCTCGTGCGCGAGGGAACGTTGTACAGCATGATGGGCAACCCGCCCGATTCGGCGACCGCGCGATAGTGTGCGATCAATCCCGCCTGCGTGGGTTTATTGTAATAGGGCGTGGCGATGAGCGCCCCATCCGCGCCGAGCTCCGCAGCCATGCGGGTAAGTTCGATCGTGGTCCGCGTGCTGTTGGTTCCGGTACCGACGAGGACGAACGCGCGACCACGCGCGCGCTGCACGGAACGCTTCACGATCTCGGAGCGCTCTTCGAGCGATACCGTCGGTCCCTCGCCGGTGGTGCCGAGGGGAATGATCCCGTCGACGCCCCCCTCCAGGAGATGATCGAGGAGGCGGTCGAGCGCCGGATAATCGACCTCTCCC
>CAMPIC010000571.1 GCA_946886185.1 uncultured bacterium | reverse complement strand
ACCTACGACGGGTCACGGCGCCGGTGCTCTGCTTCCAGGGAGCGAACGATCCGGTCGTGTCGGCCCGGTTCAATCGCAGCCATCTGGAAGGGCGGCGGAATACCCGCTTCGTCTGGATCGACGAGGGATACCACGACCTCGCGTTGGAGCCGGAGGTGGGCGGGATCGACCGGATCATCGAAGAGTGGATCGGCGCGCAAGACGGCGGCCGCTGAGCCGGCGGGCAATGCTCACATGATGAGCAGCAGCCGGGAATGCTCAAGGGATGAGCAGCACCTGACCCGGGAAGATGCGGTCCTTCGGGCCGATTCCGTTCACCTCGCAGAGCTGCCCGAGGCTCACACGATGCGCCTTCGCGATGCGCGAGAGGGTGTCGCCGGGGACGACGCGATAGCCCGGAGGAGCTGGTTCGAACTCGAATCGCTCGTGATTCGGGATCATGGCGTACAGCGCGTCCGGCGCTTCCACGTGAGCGGGCAGGCGGACCAGGTAGCCACGCGGAAGGGCGCGCGAGTCGTTGAGGAAGGATTCCCCCAACGCAGGATTGAGCAGCGCGATCTGGTCGCGAGGAATGCGGAACGCCTCGGTGAGCGGGCCGAGTTTGACGTACTCGGGAAGCGCGTACTCCACGAAGGCGTGCGGTTCGTCCACCTGCAGGTCCGGGAAGTACCGCTCCGGGTTCCGTCCGATCTCGATCGCCGCGAGGAACTCGCAATAGAAGTTCTGCGAGGCGAACCCGAAGCTCGGTCCGTCGTACTCGTGGAGGATGCGCGCAATGTCGTTCGTGCCGAGCTGATTCCGCGCCCGCAGTACGCCGTTCAGACCGTGGTTGTAGCTCACCACCGAGAGCGGCCAGCTTCCGAGCTGCAGATAGCTGTTGCCCAGATACTGCGCGGCTGCTTCGGTGGCGCGATACGGGTCGCGCCGCTCGTCGAGGTCCGCCTCCACGCGCATGTACTTGCGCCCGGTATCCCTGGTGAACTGCCAGAGGCCCGCGGCTCCGACTTTGGAATACGCGTCGGGGTTGTACGACGATTCGACGCAGGGCAGATACGCGATCTCCTCCGGAAGCTCATACCGCCGCAACACCTCCTGGATGTGCGGCAGATAGCGGCCCGCGCGCTGCATCCCGGCGCGCGTGCTCACGGCCACGCCGGTCTGGACGCGCAGCCGGTCCGAGGCGCGCGTGTACCGCGCCCCTTCGGGCACGTCGGCGAGTAGGCGCGCGACCGATTGCTCGGCGGGCGTGTAGGTGTCGGGCGACTTCTGAGCGAGGCGATCGAGCAGGTGGCCGTAGTACTCGAGCCGCTGGTCCACTCGATCGCTGGCGGCGCGCGGCGAAAGCCCGGTCACGTCGTACACTTCATAAATGACCCACGGATAGGACGCATCGTGGATCACTTTGTCGTTGCGTGTGTACTGGGTGAAGATCCGCAGCCAGAACTCGGTGCGGGCGCGCAGGGACGGCGGACAGGGAAACGTCTCCGTGCCGAACTCGACGGTCGAATAGTCGATCTGCGCCCACGCGGAGGCCGGAGCCACGCAGAGGACTCCGAGAGCGATGGAGAGAGCCCGGCCACGGGCCTTCCGGAGAACGGATTCCAGTTTGGATGGCACCGCGCGTCTCCTGGCCTTCGAGCCCGGCGTGATCAGTTCGAGTAGGTCTCTCAGGGAAGTCGGCTCTTCGCGATGACGTCTTGAGCCGACCGCGAATCTCATCCATGGTATCGAACGCGAGCCGGGGGGCTCAAGCAGGAGGAAGAGTCGATGCTCTCGGGAACGGCGGAATCGATCGCGACCGCTCCCCCTCTCATCGACGCAATTGGGCTGAGCAAAGCCTATGGACCGATCGTGGCCGTGCACGGTCTCTCCTTCTCGGTGCGTCGCGGCGAAATCCTCGGGTTGCTCGGTCCCAACGGTGCAGGCAAGTCCACAACGCTGCGCATGCTCATCGGGTTCCAGTTCCCGGACGCGGGCGAGGTCCGGTTGAACGGGCGCGATGTGCTGCGGGAGGGGGACCTCGCTCGCCGCGATCTCGGTTATCTCCCCGAGCAGCTTCCTCTGTATGCTGAGATGCAGGTGCACGCGTATCTGCGGTACTTCGCGCGCATCAAGGGTATTTCGCCGGTGGAAGCGGCGGTCGATCGGGTCATCGAGCGGCTCGATCTCAGCGGTGTGGCAAATCGCCCCTGTGGGAACCTCTCCCGGGGATACCGCCAGCGCGTGGGCCTGGCCCAGGCTCTCCTCTCCGATCCTCACGTGCTGATTCTCGACGAGCCGACCTCGGGGCTGGATCCGAACCAGATTCACGATTTCCGCGAGCTGATTCGCGATCTGGGGCGGGAGCGGGGCATCCTCCTCTCCACCCACATCCTTCCGGAGGCGATGGCGATCTGCGATCGCGTGCTCATCATGAACAAGGGGCGGATCGTAGCGGAGGGAACCCCGCGGGAGCTCGCCTCCGGAAACGCTGCGCTCCATCAGGCGCGGCTGCGCGCGGTGGTGTCGCCGTCCGAGGCGGATCGAGAGCGTTTCGCGCTGGTCCCCGAGGGGACGGAGGGAGTCTACGTGGTGCGGCGCGATCTCGACGGTCCGGAGGCGCGCGCTCTGCTGGAGCGGGTGGTATCCGCGGGATGGGATCTGATCGAATGGCACGCCGGCGCCGCGGGGCTGGAGGCGGTCTTCCGGAGGCTCACCCTGGGAGAGGACCAAGCCGGAGCGGCGCCAGCGCCACAGAGCGGGCGAGCGGAGAGCTCGCGAACAGGTTCGATGGAGCGACCGGGCAGTTCGTCGCGCGGATCGACGGAGCGACCTCGCGGGTCGACGGAACGCTCCGACGACGCGCGGCCGCGTCGTGAGCGGGGATCGCGGTGAAGCTGGCGCGGGTGCGAGCGATCGCGGAACGGGAAGCGCGGAGCACGGTGATCTCTCCCTCGGGCGC
>CAMPIC010000570.1 GCA_946886185.1 uncultured bacterium | reverse complement strand
CTTCCAGCGCTTCGCGGACCCGATCCAGGGCGCGGAGCTTGTTGGCCGACTGGCTGCGGCTTTCCGTCCCCAGCCTCACGATTCCGGTGGGACGGTGCACCACCCGGACCGCAGACTCGGTCTTGTTCCGCTTCTGCCCACCCTTGCCGGACGCCTTGTACGGGATGACGTCGCACTCCTCCAGGAGGGAAAGCAGCTCGCGGGTCCAGCGCAATGCCATTCGAACGGATCTCCCCGTAGGGTGGTGGTGGTTTGCCTGACGCTTCCGCCTGGGATAGACTGCCGGCTTCAGCGAGCCGCTAGCTCAGTCGGTAGAGCAACTGCCTTTTAAGCAGACGGTGCCGGGTTCGATTCCCGGGCGGCTCACATCCCTTTTCTCCATCGGACGCGCGAGGCGTTTTCCCGCGCCCCTCGCGCCGATCGGATCCACGCGGGAGCTCACGAATGCGCATCGTCCTCGCCGGACGCCCCGGCTCGGGGAAGTCTACGCTGTTCGATCTGATCGCGGGAGCCGGCCATCCCGGTTCCGGACTGCGGATCGCTCACGTCCAGGTCCCGGACCCTCGGATCGACGCCCTCTCGGCGGCATTCCGGCCGCGAAAGACCACCCACGCCCGGATCGAGCTGCAGGATCTCGAGCAGAAGGCGGGGCCGACCTACCCGGCGCTGTCTCCGGAACGGCGCGAGATGCTCGGCAAGTGCGATCTCATCCTCCTGCTGGTCGATCTGTTCTCGGAACCGGTCGAATCGTGGGGGAAGGAAGTCGCGGCGCAGATCGGACAGGTCCGCGACGAGCTCGCCATCCTCGACCTCGCCACCGTCGAGGGCCGACTCGAACGGGTGGAGAAGATGGTCCGGTCGGGACAGAAGCCCGGCTTTCCGGGCGAGCCGGAGATCCTCGCGGAGTTCCGCGATCTGCTCAACACGGGCAAGCCGCTTTCCGATCACGCCGCGGCGGCCGAGCGTGCGAAGGACCTGCGTGGATTCGCATTTCTCTCCGTTCGACCGATCCTGCCGGCGTTCAACGTCTCCGAAGATCTGCTCGCCGGTGCGCGCGAACGCCTCGCGGAAGTTTCGGAGCTCGCGCGCGATCCGGGCGCAATCGTCCTTTGCGCAGAAGTCGAAACGCAGATCCAGGAGTTGGCTCCCGAGGATCGGGGCACGTTCATGGAGGCGTTCGGCCTGCGCGAGTCCGCGCTCCTGCAGACCATCCGAAGCGCGTATTTGCAAGCGGGACTGATCTCGTTCTTCACGGTGGGAGAGGACGAGGTGCGAGCCTGGAGTCTCCGCGCCGGCTCGACCGCTCCGCAAGCGGCGGGGGCGATCCACACCGATCTCGAAAAGGGATTCGTGCGCGCGGAAGTGGTGGCGTACTCCGATTGGGAGCAGACCCGCTCGATGGCCAAGGTGAAGGAGCAGGGACGCTCGAGGCTGGAAGGGAAGGAGTATGTCGTGCAGGACGGGGACATCATCAACATCCGCTCGGGGCTCGCGAAGAGCAAGGGATAGCGACCTGCCTGGCTTCGACTCGCCCGCAGTCCGAACACGCGTCTTGCATGGCATGTCCTGAAGAGTGGACAGTAGTCGTCCATTTTTGACTGCGCTCAATTCCTCTTTTGACTGCGCTCAATTCCTTGCGTAGCAACGTGCCGTTGCGGCGATGCGCCCGCCCGAACCGCGTCGTGGTCTGTGTGGTCCGTACTCCCCGAGGTACCACACGCCTTTTCTAACGGGGTCGCCTGGCGCAAGGCGTGTGTCAAGAAACTCGACACATCGCTTCTCCACGTTCGGCGGCATGGAGGATCGTCGCTTCCGATGTTCCTGGATGACCCGATATGCCCCGGCCATCCGCTCGGACGCGATCCATGGAGGGATCACCCCGGATACAAATTTACCGGTCAAGCGCCGGCAATCGACAGCCGAAGAATTTCGAGTGAGGAATTTCGACCAATCGACTTCCAACGTGTTGACACCTTGCGGAGGTCGATGTAGTTTTCTGCCGCTCTCGAGGTGGGAGGTCCTGTCGAGCACGGATTCACGGAGAGTCCGCGGGGCGCTCGTCAGGTCGTTCGAGTATTGCGAGGGAACGCAATACCTCTCGAGAGGGCTGGGCTTTTGGGTTGACAGGGTACAGACCGTGTGACAAATTGCTGCGCGGCTGTCCATTGACCCGAAGGAGTTTCGCGAGGTTCGAATAGCCATCCAGGGAGGGGAATGGCATCTGGACCGGCGCCAGTCAGGGCGGCTTCTCTCGCTAATCAATCCAACCTTGTGATGGTGCTTATCGCACACGCGGTGAGCGCGTTTGCACTTTTTGCGGCCAGGGTGCCGTACGGTTCCTCTTCACCAGCACCACGAGGTGGCGGGTGGGAGGCTTGTGTCGTTCTGAAAAGGATGAATTGCAAGTCATCCATTGTTAAGGAGGGTGCGGGTGGAGAGCTCAGGTTTTTTACAACGTAGATCACCACGAGGTGGAGATCGCGAGAGGCTCGATGCCTCGAAGCAGCGTCCCGAATCTAAGAGGGAGGATCAGGGAATGAGAGGGAGTGGATACAGGACACTGACCGGTCTCACGGTCCTTGTCATCGCTCTGTGCTCGATGTTGAGCACGGCGACGGCGTGGGCAGGAGACGGGACGGATGTCGAGCCGTCGTTCGAGACGGTCATCAATTTCCCGGCGTTTCCGAACGCCGGGGGACCGTACATCACGCAGGCGACCGTGCGACCTGACGCCGTTTCCGGCGCAGGAGCCACGGAAGTCTACCTGGTGTTCAACGAGCCTATCGACGGCACCAGCGTGGATGCCGCCGACTTCGTCGCCACGGGGTTCACGTTCTCGGCAGTGACCGTGAACGGGAACGTGGTCACGCTGGACAACGCGTCCGGCGCTGCTTCCGGCGATGAGGTGCAGCTCGTGGAGATCGGCGCCATCGCCGGTCTGGACGGCTCCACCAGCA
>CAMPIC010000569.1 GCA_946886185.1 uncultured bacterium | reverse complement strand
CGGCCGAGATGCTCGGGCAGGAACGCGCGGACATCAACTCGCTCTACGTGCAATACACGCGCGGCCGTATGGATTCGGGCACGCTGGCCGCGCTCCACCAGGCGAGCTTGACGCTGGGGAGATTCGCCTCCGATCTCATCTGGTTCTCTTCAGAAGCGTTCGGGTTCGTCGCGCTTCCGGTCGAGCTCACCACCGGATCGAGCATCATGCCGCAGAAGCGCAATCCGGACCTGCTCGAGCTGGCGCGTGCGGTTCCCGCCTCGATGCTGGCGCGCTACGTGGAAGTGACCGCGACTCTGCACGGCCTGCCTGCCGGCTACCACCGCGACCTGCAACGCACCAAGGCGCCCTTGCTCGCGGGCTTGCGCGATGCCCGCGCACTCTTCGGGGTGATGGCGGCGGCGGCGAGCGCGATTCGATTCGATCGCGAACGGTGCGCAGCGGCGCTCCGAGACGAGATCTTCGCGACCGAGCGCGTCTACGCCCTCGTGCGCGGCGGAATGGCGTTCCGCGATGCCTACCGCGAGGTGAAGGAACGCGGCGCTCTCAGGTCCGCAACGCCTCAGGACGCGCGAAACGATTTCCTCTCGGCGCGGACGCATCTGGGAGCGCCCGGAACGCAGCAGGAAGCGTTGATTCGAGATCGTCTGCAAGAGGTGGCCGACCGGTTGCGGCCGTATTCGGAAGGCGCCGCCTCCGCGCGGGATTTGCTCGATCGTTTCGTTCAGGAGTGACGCAGGACCACCACGGTCGCGCCCCAGTGCCCGCGGCTGGGCGGTGCATCCCGGAAGCTCTCGACGAGCGCGTGTCGCGCGAGCAGCTCTTGCACCCGCTCCCGCTGGAATCCCGTGCCCTTGCCGTGGATCAATCGAACCTCGCGAAATCCCTTTTCGGCCGCCGCCTCGAGATACGCGTCCACCACGTCCAGGATGTCGCGTGGAGCGAACGGATGTAGATCGAGCACGTCCTCGATCGGAATCTCGATCGGTTCTTCGGGTGACCACGCGTCTTGATCTCGGTGCTGGTCCTTATCCATGACGCGAGGATACGCCCCGCGCGAAGCAGGGACGAAGGGCTCGTCGCCTGACTTCACGCTCGATACGCCGCGGAGGCCGCTTCCGCCACGCTCGTGGACGCACCCTCGCGAACCGCCATGTCTCCGTGGAAAGCGGCTGCGGCTTGCGGTCTATGTGACCGGCAGCCGTGCCAGCCTCGATCGGCGTATGACCGGCTCTGGGTGACGCCGTTCCATATCAGCGCATGACGGTGATGGATCCCGCCGAGCGGCTGAGATTCCGTCCTTCGATACGCAGGAAGTAGACGCCGCTCGGAACCGGACGTCCGTCCATCGCGGTGCCGGGCCAATCGACCAGCTCGGTCGACGCGGCATGACCGGACGAGGTGCTACCGATTCCTCTCGCTCCGGTCGCGAGTGCTCCCGCTCCTCCGAAAAGGACTCCGTTTGCCGCTGCTCCTCCGAAAAGGGTGCTGGCGGCTTCGGCCCGGCCGGGAATCGTGCCGGCCGTGATGCGGCGCCCAGCAGCGTCGTACAGCGACCAGCGTTCGTATTCCGGCGGCACTGCGCTGAAGTCGAAGCGCGCGCCGCTCCGCGTAGGATTGGGATGGATCCCCACGGAGAGGCTCGCTGCCTCGCCGAGACGATCGGGAACGGTTGACGTTCCGCAAGGCCGGATGTCGCAGATGAGATCTCTCGCGAGGCGGGAACTGGGTTGTCCCTGCGGATACACGTCGAATCGGACCGTCCCGGATCCTTCCACGCACGCGACGCGCAGCTCGTACCAACCGTCGGTCGTAGCAGGCAGCAGGAGACATCCGTCCACCGCCTCGGGAAACGAGACGGATCCGGACACCACGGTGATGGACGCTACTCCGGGCGTGCCGAGAGGCGCGTTCGGAATCCGCGTGAAGATCACGTCGCCCGAGCCATCGTCGCAGGGGGAGTATTGTCCGAGAACGTTGCCGATGAGGCGCGCCTCCTTCCACGACACCTCCGCACCCGCGGGCACGTCGTTTCCCCAATGGCCGAGCGCGGTTTGAAAATCTCTCCACTTGTGCGGAGCCTCGTAGATCAGCGGAGACATCGGCGCCCAGGATCGTTCCTCGTACGGAGGGAAGTCGCAATCCAGGTCGCAGCCCGGTAGATCGGCGCAGAGGCTCTCTCCGAAACGGCCCTGGAACGCGAGCCAATCCAGCGGACCACCCATGATGTGCCAGAAGTAGGTCTCGCCGTGCGCCTGGCTCGTGCTCCAGTACTCTCCCATGTTCACGAGCCGATCCCACTCGAAGTACATGAAGTCGCCGTGCGGATTGCTGCCGTTGTTGTAGTCGACGCGATCGGCGAACTCCGCCTCGCATCCCAGGACATCGATCGCGAGCTCGTACTGCGGCTGGAAACGGGAATAGAGCGCGTGCGAGTTCGCCGCGACCCAGACGTGAGGATGAGTCCTTTCCGGCAGATATCCGGGTTGTAGATCGAAGTAGCTCGGGTCGGTCGTGGGCGACCACCACACTTCGGATGCAGGCAGGCTTTGACCGCCGGCATGTTGGGAGAAGTTCAGCGTTTGCGGTTTCCAGTCGGTTCCGTCGAAGGTCACGTAGAGCGCGACGTATTCCCAGTCTCCTTCGTGCATCGTCGAGCTTTCTTCGTGTCCGCTCGTGTCGTTGCAGTTGAACCAGAGCCAGTACTGCACGACCGCTCCATCCGCGTATGGGAACACGTGATAGTAGAGAGGTCGATTGCCCGCGGAGCCGCCTCGGGAACGCCAGTCGTCGTCGATGTCGATGCGAGGCCAGGTCTGGACGGTCCCCCGGCCGTAGGTGTCCCAGAAGTGATCGTCCCACACGTGGTAGGGCGGCATGGTGGAAGGGCCGTGCAGCCGCTGCCCAAGCACGTTGTACACCGCAAGGCGCGCGTGTCCGTTCAGCGTTTCCTGCAT
>CAMPIC010000568.1 GCA_946886185.1 uncultured bacterium | reverse complement strand
CGTCGTGTCCGTCGAGCGTCTCCAACCAGCGGTGATACGGAAGGAGCACATGCGCTCCTTCGCTCACGAAGAGGCGCCCTTCCACGTGGATACCGCGGCTCACCAGTCCGTCGATCTCCTCGAGGAGATACGCGGGATCCACCACTGCGCCATGGCCGATGAGGCATCGCGTCGCGGGATGGAGGATCCCGGAAGGAACGAGGTGCAGCACGTACGCTTCGCGCCCGATCACCACGGTGTGCCCGGCGTTCGCGCCTCCTTGGTAGCGCGCGACCCAGTCCGCTCCGCGCGAGAGATGATCGACGATCTTTCCCTTGCCCTCATCTCCCCACTGGCAGCCGACGACCACCGTAACCGGCATCTACGTTCTCCTCCGTACGGATCACGCTCCGGAATCCTGCCGAAGCGAATAGGGTTCCTTACTCCTCGATCAGCGCTCTACTGGAACGATCGCGCGCGAGAGTCCGCCAGGAGTCCTCCCCCTGCGAAGGCTGCGCCGATTGCATGGACGATCGTGGTTTGCGCTTGCTCCGTGGAGGCGCCGACGTGCGGGAAGCGGCGAGGCGAGTGATGCCAGAACACGGGGAGCAAGATGCACCGGCCCCGGGGTCAGCAGGATCGGCCCGGGCCTGGTCATCTCGTCTCGCTTTCTAGTCGCGGCACGTCCTACGCCGCGCAGTATCCTTCCGAAGACTTCCTTCCCTTGGACGAGCGCCGCCGCTTGGCGAGTCCGAGCTTCAGGACCTCGTCCATGGTCGAGACCAGGACGATCTCGAGGGCGGCCCGCACATCTTCGGGGATCTCGCCGAGGTGTCTCCGGTTGCTCTCGGGAAGGAGGAGTGTACGCATTTCCGCCCGGTGCGCGGCAATAGCTTTTTCGGCCAGCCCACCCACCGGCAGGACGCGTCCGTGGAGGGAGATCTCGCCCGACGCCGCGACATCATGCAGCGTGGGACGTTCGGTCAACGCCGAGACGAGCGCCAGCGCGATCGTGACGCCCGCGGAAGGGCCGTTCTTCGGAACGTCGCCCTCGGGGACATGGACGTGCAGGTCGAGCGTGCGGTGAAAACCCGGATCGAGCCCGAGCTGGCGCGCGCGGGAGCGCACCCAGGAGATCGCGGTCTGGGCAGACTCGCGCATCGTGTCTCCGAGCCGGCCGGTCAGGACGAGTTGCCCCGCGCCGGGAAGAAGGCTCACTTCGATGCTGAGCAGCTCTCCCCCCGCTTCGCTCCAGGCCACGCCATTGGCCACCCCGACTCTCTCGAGCGCCACGCCGCGCGACTCCGCGTAGCGCGACGGACCGAGCAGCCGCTCCAGCTCCTCGAGATCCACGGTGTATCCGTCCGCGAGAGATCCCGATGCTTTCGCGCGCGCCGCCTTGCGCAAGATCGATGCGATCTCCCGCTCCAGTCCTCGCACTCCCGCCTCCCGCGTATAGCCGCGCACGAGCCGGTGGATCGTCTCCGGCAGGATGCTCGCGTCGCCCGGCTCCAATCCCACAGCCTCCATCTGCTTGGGCAGGAGATGGCGATGGGCGATCTCGAGCTTTTCAGTCTCGAGATACCCTGGGAGACGGATCAATTCCATGCGGTCGAGCAGCGGGTGTGGAATCTCTTCCAGTCGATTCGCCGTGGTCACGAAGAGAACCTGCGAGAGATCGTAGTCCACCTCGAGATAGTGATCGCTGAACGAGTGATTCTGCTCGGGATCGAGCACCTCGAGGAGCGCGGCCGCGGGATCGCCGCGATAGTCGGAGCCGATCTTGTCCACCTCGTCGAGCAGCAGGACCGGATTGACGCTGCCCGCGCGGCGCATCGCCTGCACGATCCGCCCCGGCATCGCGCCGATGTAGGTGCGCCGGTGCCCGCGGATCTCCGCTTCGTCGCGCAATCCTCCCAGCGAAATGCGCGCGAAGTTCCGCCCCAATGCTTCGGCGATCGATTCGCCCAGGGAAGTCTTGCCGACGCCGGGAGGGCCGACCAGACACAGCACCGGACCGCGCACCCGCCGCGTCAGCTGCACCACCGCGAGATGCTCGAGGATGCGATCCTTGACCTTGCGCAGTCCGTGATGTCCCGCGTCCAAAATCTCTTCGGCCGCGCGCAGATCCCTCCGATCGCGAGTGCGGCGGTTCCACGGCACTCCGGTAAGCCAGAGCAGATAGCCGCGGGTCACGGTCGCCTCGGGAGAGAACGCCGGCATGCGCGCGAGCCTCTCCAGCTCCTGCAGCGCCTTGGTCCGCACCGGCGCCGGCATGCGCGCCGACCGGATGGCCGACTCGAGCTCCTCGATCTCGGCGCCCCCCTCGTTCTCATCTCCCGCGGGACGGCGCGATTTCGATTCGAGCTTCGCTTCCGGCGGCCACGGCGCGCGAGGTGCGGCGCGCAGTGCGGCCACTTCTGCATCGAGATACCGTCCGAGGATCGCGAGGCGCGACTCTGCGTCGGCCGCTTCGAGCACGTCCTGGCGCGGATTCACTTTCTGGATGACCTGGCCGGCGATGAGATAGGCGGCCTGCACGGGATCGCGCGACGCGAGCACGCTCGTGTAGATGTCTTCGGGAACGCGCCGGGAGAGCCCATGGAACTCGGCGAACGCATTCTGCAAGTTCTGTAGGCCGCGGGCTGCCGAGCGCGGCTGGCGCACGAGCTCGGGAATCGGCTCGATCTCGACCTCGCTCCCCACCTCGCATGCATGGAACGCGACGAGGCGCGCGCGGCACACGCCTTCCACGAGGACCCGCATGGTTCCGTCGGGAAGCCGGAACACTTGCAAGACACGAGCGAGAGTCCCCGCGGAATGGAGATCCTTCGCTTCCGGCTCGGTCACTTCCGGCCGCCTCTGCGCGGTCGCGAAGAGCAATCGATCGCTCTCGCGCGTGCGCTCGATGGCGGCGACGGAGCTGGGGCGTCCCACGAACAAAGGCAAGGTCCTGTGCGGGAAGACGACGACGTCGCGCAGCGGAAGCAAAGGC
>CAMPIC010000567.1 GCA_946886185.1 uncultured bacterium | reverse complement strand
CGGCCAAGGCGGGATTCGTGGGTCGATGGGCGGCGCATCGAGCCGGAGTTCCGGTCATCGCGCACACCTACCACGGCCATGTGCTGCGCGGTTATTTCGGTCCGGCGGGAAGCCGCTTCTTCGCAATGCTCGAGCGCAAGGCGGCGGGATGGTCGCGGCAAATCATCGCGCTGAGCGATTCGCTACGGGACGAGCTGGTGCAGCGGTATCGAATCGCTCCTCGGGACAAATTCACGGTCATGCCTTTGGGCCTCGACCTGGAGCCCTTCCTCAGCGCGCAACGCGGCTCGGGTGAATTTCGCCGAGAGCTAGGCATCCCGCCCGACACGCCGCTGATCGGGATGGTCGGCCGGCTCGCTCCGGTCAAGAATCCAGCCGCGTTCCTCTTGGCGGGGCAGATCGTTCGGCGAGCGCTTCCCACAGCGCACTTCGTGATGGTCGGCGATGGAGAGCTGCGCGCCGCCCTCGAGGCGCAGGCGCGACAATTGAATCTGGAGGACTCGCTCCGCATCACCGGGTGGAAGCGCGACCTCCGTGCGGTGTACGCCGATCTCGATCTGTTGGTGTTGTGCAGTCGAAATGAAGGGACGCCAGTCGCGCTGATCGAGGCGCTGGCCGCGGGATGTCCGGTGGTGGCGACGGAGGAAGGAGGCATTCCCGAGATCCTCGAGCACGGACGATGGGGGCGGTTGACCTCGGCGGATCCACCGCGTCTGGCGCGGTCGATCCTCGACGCGCTCGAATTCGCCGTAGACTTGAGTCCCGTGCGGCAGATCCTTCGCGAACGTCACGATCCAGCGCGTCACATGCTCGCGCTCGACGCTTTGTACCGGCGCCTGCTCGCAGAGAGCGAAATCGCCTCGTGACTGCAACGACGTCACTCGTTAGGCTTTTCTTTGACGTTGGGCCGTGCGCCGTCCGTCCGGACGCAGCGGTGGCGTGTGCGGCTCCCCTTCGAGCACCCATCGGCGTTCGGCAGTTCTGAAGATGCTCCTCACAGCAAGAAATCATGTCGCGTCGAAAGTGCATCCGACGGGCCCGATCGATGCTATTCGGCTACGCAACCCGCTCCACGATGGCTCGCCTTTCCGTGCGCACGTGGAACGGAGGTGGCGTGAATGACTGAAACCACGCCCCGTGCGGGCGAGCCGTCAGCCCGGCCGAGCCAGGATGCCGGTGGAAGTGCTCGACGCGGTCGGAGATCGGACACGGCCGGCGCTGTTCGGGGATCACGAAACCGGCGGACGCGTTCCGGCGGTAGTGCACCTTCGCTCCGCGGGTCCTCGATCTACTGGTTGATCGGCATCCTCGTCGTATCTGCGGTGATGCGGATCGTATATCTGCAAGAAGTGCGTCAAGCGCCCGACTTCAGCGCGCCGGAAGTCGACTCCGGATTCCACGACTATTGGGCACGCGGGCTCGCGTTCGGCGATTGGTCGCTGCCGGAGGTGAAGGCGGATCCGGAGATTCGGACGTCGGCCTACTTTCGCCCGCCGGCATATCCGTACTTTCTCGCCGCGATTTACTCGGTGGCAGGCCCTGGGTATCTCGCGCCTCGCATCGCACAAATGCTGCTCGGACTGCTTTCGGTGTTCCTCGCGTATCTCGTCATGCGACGTTGGGTCGGGGAAGCCGTCGGCCTGATCGCCGCCGCGCTCGTGGGAAGCTACTGGATCCTGATCTACTACGAGGGAGAGTTTCTGGAAGGCCCGCTCATGGTACTGGGCATTCTCGGACTCACGTATCTGCTCCTCGGTTGGACCCGTTGGCTCGGATGGAAGCATGCGATTCTCGCGGGCCTGGTGTGCGGACTCTCCGCGCTGGTGCGTCCCAATGCGCTCCTCTTCCTTCCGGCAGTGGCGGCGTGGGCGTGGTGGATGTCGCGGAGGAGGAACGATCGCCGCTTCCTCACCGTCGGAATCCCCGGATTGGCACTGGGAATGGCGGTCGCCATCCTGCCGGTGACGATTCGCAACTACGCGGTTTCGGGAGAGCTCGTCTGGATCACCTCCAACGCCGGCATCAATCTCTACCTGGGAAACAACGAGAGGGCGGACGGGCGGATTCAGGGAGAGATCCCCGGGCTCGGACCGTTCGATACCTGCTTCGACTATCCGCCGCTGGTGGCCAAGCTGGAGGCGAAGCTCGGGCGCAATCTCACCGATGGAGAGGTTTCAGACTATTTCACGGATCTTGCGCTCGACTACATGCGCGCGCATCCCCTGGATGTCGTGCGGTTGTTGGCGCGCAAGACGCTGCTCTTCTGGGGACCGCTCGAGGTCTCGCACAACAAGGTGGAGGAAGCGGAGCGGGATCACTCTCCCCTCTTGAGCGCGCTTCCGGTGCGGTTCTCAGTGGCGTTCGCGCTCGCGCTGCTCGGCGGCGCGCTTCTCTGGATCGCGCGCTCTCGGAGATACGGTGGAGCGCTCCGCTCAGGCTCTCGTTCGTCGCAGGACGCGGATGCGGATCCGGCGCAGGACGTGGGATCGAAGGCGAACGCGGGATCGACGCCGAGCTCCAGACGTCGTTCCGTGGCCGGCCGTTCGATGAAAGAGATGGCCGGTGCTCGCTGGGAATCGACCGTGCTGGTCATGATGCTCATCGGGACCTGGTGGCTCTCGTTTCTCCCATTCTTCGTCTCGGCACGGTATCGCGCTCCGATCATTCCACTCCTCCTCGGGTTCTCCGCGTTTGCTCTGTATCAGATCTGGGTGTGGGTAAGAGCAGGGGAGCTTCGCAGGACCGGGTTCGCGCTCGGAGCGGGGATCGCGTTGTTCCTCCTGGTGAACGTGAACTGGGTCGGCTATCAAATCGATCGAGCCCGCTGGCATTACGCGCGAGGTCGCGGGTACAGCGCGTCCCAGCGATGGGAGGACGCCGCGGCCGAGTTCCGCCGCACTCTCGAGCTCAATCCCACCTTCGTATCCGCGCACGTCGATCTGGGTGTCTTGCTCGCGATGCGGAGCAAGTGGAATGA
>CAMPIC010000566.1 GCA_946886185.1 uncultured bacterium | reverse complement strand
CGGGATGGGTGAGGAGCAGCGCCGCGCCGAGCGAAGCGGCGATGGTGAGCGGCCCGCCCACCACCACGAAGAACGCCGTATTGCCGAGCGCGCTCCAGAACACCGAGTCCTGCAGCATCCGCTGAAAGTTCTGAAGTCCGACGAACCGAGCCGTCTCGGGCGCTCCGATCGCATACACGTCGAAGTCGGTCAGACTGAGAAAAATCCCCAGCAGCACCGGTAGCAAGAAAAAGCAGACCAACAGGAGCACCGCCGGTGCTAGAAAGATCGCCGCCGCCCGCTCCTGACGCACCACGCGACTCACGATCGGTACTCCTGCCGCACCACTCGGCTCACGAGTCCACCTTCGGTCGAACCAAACGCCCCTCTTCATACAACCATCGCCGCTTCGTGAGAATCTGATCGACCCGCCGATCGAGCTGAGCGAGCGTGCTGTCGATGTCGCCTCCGCCACGCACCGCGATTTCCGCGTGCTCCTGCACCGCGATCGCGATCTGTTCCCATTCGGGGATCTTCGGAGTCGAAACCACATGACGAAGCTGCTGCCCGAAGGCGGCGAGGCGCGGATCGGATCGAAACGCCGCTTGTTCCCAAACCTCGACGCGCGCCGGCAAGTCTCCGGAGATGTCGTAGAACGTCTGCTGCGTGCCCGCATCGGCCAGGAACTCGATCAACTTCCAGGCCGCATCCGCGTGTTCTGAATCACGGAAGAGCACGAGGCTGGATCCGCCGGCCAGCGAAACGCCCGGCTCTCCCGCAACGGGTCCCGGTAGGGGAGAGGTGCTCCAAATGTCCGCTTGCTCGGGCGCAAGGCGCGAACGGAGCTCGCCCAGGTTCCACGGCCCGGTGATGAAGCTGTTCACATAACCGCGCGCGAACTCCTGGTAGAGATTGCCGATCTCGTTGTTCGCCGCGGGCGGCGCATACCCATCGCGAAAGAGGCCGACATAGAAAGCGAACGCTCCCCGAAACTCCGGTTCCGAGAACGCGCCTCGGGTGTCGTGATCGCGAAGCAAGGTGGATCCATTCTGGAGGCCGAACGCGACCAGAGGCGCCCATTCGTTGACCGGGAGAAAGAGCGGATATCCGGTCCCCGCAAGCTGGCCCTTCATCGCCTCGAGCGACGCGGTCCACTCGCTCCACGTGTCCGGGATCGAGTCGTACCCGGCGGATGCGAGCAGGTCGGTTCGGTAGAAGAGGAGCCGGGTGTCCACGTACCACGGGATTCCAAACGGCTCGCCCTCGATGACGTTGGTGTCCCAGATTCCGGGAAAGAACGCGTCTTCGGAGATAACCTGGCTGTTCGCGACGCGCGCCGAAAGGGGCTCGAGCGCGCCGAGCGCGACGAACTCGGCGATCCAGGTGTTGCCGAGCTGGGACACGTCCGGCGTGACGCGCCCGACCACTCCCGTGACGAGCTTTTCGTGCGCGGCCGACCACGGGATCTGCTCGATCACCACGCGAATCTCTGGATGCAGACGCTCGAACTCGACGATGAGATCGCGCGCGAGCTCCCCCTCGTGTCCCATCGCCCAAAACCGGATCGTTTCCCGCTCACCGTCTCCGTCAGGCGCGCACGACAGCGTGCAGGTCAAAGAGAGAGCTGCCACAAGGAGAACCTGTGCGAGTCTATTCTGGCGTCCGAGCCGCAGGCATCGCCACGAAAGCGCTGTTCGTTGCAGGCTAGACCCTGTCATCCTGAAACCTGATCGATCTCCCAGGCTCGACGAAGCGCTCCCGCTGAACGAAGACCCTCGCGACAGCGAGTGTGATACGTCGTCGTGATGGCGGTCGCAGTGCAGGCCGACAGTCGTTCGCTGCTCCTCCTGCTCACGTTCGCTACGCATTACTTCGACTCGCACTCTCGACTCGGATCGAGCCAGCCTCCGGTGAAGCCGGCGGCGCGCAGCCCGCGAATCACGTGCGGGTTGGTTCGCATGACGCGCCACACCAGGTCCGTGCGGTAGTTCGCGATCATCGCGAGAATCGGACCTTGGTCGATTCCGAGGTAGTCGGAGTCGACCCATCCCGCTCCCGGAAGAACGCGTCCGTGCTGCACCTTCACATCGAAGTCGAACGTCGGGTTGAGCGCATCGAGGAATCCGTAGGTCGAAAACGCATGGGGGTGGTCCTCATGCATCGCCACGAGTCCGGGAAGCACCACCTCCGGAGCGAACGGGAGAGAGGCTGCCATCGCGGTGGGGGCGATCGTGCCGTCGTCGTTCACGTAGTCGAACGTGGCGCCGCGCGCCGAGTAGGTTTCGAACTGGCGGAGCGTGCCTCCGACTTCCATCTGCATGTTGACCGGACCGTCGCATGCGGTCAGCCCCCAGAGCCGCTCTCCATAGCCTTTCCACGCGTGGGGATTCGCGATTGCGTAGGCCCGCTGCGCGAGCGTGGCCCGGCGGGAGTTCTCGAAGTAGTCGATCCCTTTCGATCGCATGTACTCGTCCTGGATGCCGCGAAAGTCGATCCACACATGGCTGTATTGGTGGCCGAAGAGAGGAGCGAACCCGACATGCTCATAACCAAGGAGCTCGCCCCACCGATACCCGGAGGTCCAGCGCGACCACGCGGCAGGATCGACCGGATGCGACGGGGATCCGATCGCGAGCACGTAGAGCAGCATCGCTTCGCTGTAACCGATCCAGTCGTACGGCAAATGGCCCTCTTCCGGATTCCAACCATGACTGACGGCCGGTGGGCGCACTGCCGCCCAGTCCCATTCGGTTCGTAGATAGAGAGAATCCGCGAGCGCGCGAATCCTCTCTTCCGCCGGAGCCTCCCCGTCGAAGTACGACTGGCAGAACAGGACGCCGGCCAAGAGGAGAGCGCTGTCGATGGTGGAGAGCTCGACATCTTCGAACCGGTGACCGGTGCCGGGCTCGAGGAAGTGATAGAAGAATCCTTTGTAACCGGTCATCCCACGAGCTTCGGGTCCTTGAGGCGCCGTCCAGAAGAACTCGAGAGTGGTGAGGACCCG
>CAMPIC010000565.1 GCA_946886185.1 uncultured bacterium | reverse complement strand
GCGCACCGCCAGCGCGTACTGCTGCCGCAGGTTGAAGTACCGCCGGACATCGCCGATCCAGGAGCGATACCGCAGATCGCCCACCGCCAGATCCAACGAGAGGCGATGGCGCCCGCCGCTGATCGGCCCTGTGTACCCATACAACGTATTGTCCTGCACGAGCGCGGCGCCCGGTTCGAGATAGTAGCGGGTGCCGCTGTCGGTCACGATGAGATCGCCTTGCGGATTGTAGAAGCCGCCGCGGTAAACGTCTTCCGACACCGCCAGACCGGAAAGAGAAAGCTCGGCGCGCCGGAAGCGGTCGAACGGGCGCTGCAACGTGATGTTCGCGCCACGATAGATCTGGGTGACGAAGTCGTCCCGATCCTCCGCAGCGAAGATATAGAAGTCGTTACGATACTGGAACGCGCTGACCGACCAGCTGGTACGCCGACGGAGGTTGGTATATCCCAGGAAGAGGTCGGAATCCTGCAGGCTGCCGTACACGTTCGCTCCGACCAGGATGATCTGATTGCCGAGGATATCGGAGAACTGCAGCACGCTTTGCGCCGCCAGACCCACGTTGTTGGCGAAGAAGCCGTTCGCGGTCACGTAATCAGCCGAGAAGCGCGGGCGATACCGCTCCACTTTGAAGCTCGCGGGATCGGGAAGATCCCGATTCTCCGCGAACACCTCTTGAACCTCGAGCGAAGCGTCCTCGTCGACCCGCCGCGCCGACTCCGGGATGCTGTCCGGGAGAGGATGAATGCCGTTGTGCGATCCGTCGACTCCTTGCACGTTCGCCCACAAACTGTCGAGACGCGCCGCGACTTCCGCGTCGGAGAGCTCCGGCTCCTCTTCCTCCTCGGAGTCGTTGTCCGAGCGAGCGCCCAGCTCGATGTCGCGCGCGACCGGCTCGGAAGAGACGGATGCGGGCGCACCGGACGTAGAGTTCGATGCGGTCGACGCCGTTGAGTCCGGGTGCGCGCCGTTCCGGCTGCTGGGGGACACCGCATCGTCCGACGTAGCTGATTGCGATGCTGAGCGTGCAGCGTCCGAGTCGACAGTGCCCGTCGACTCCGGATGCGCGCCGTTCCAGCCGCTCCCGGTCGGTACGCTGTCAGAACGAGCCGTGTCGGACAAAGCTGGTGGGAGCTGCGCAAGATCGATCGGCGGAGCCCATTCCTCCTCGACCTGCGGAGCCGACTCTTCCGCAACCACGTCGCTCGAATCGACGAGCGCGCTCTCCACCGCATCCTCGACGCCCAGTGGATGCGCCACGACCGCGCCGTGAGGGAGCTGGATCCAGCGCGTGGTGGTGGGCTCGACGAACTCGGTAGCCAGAGGAGGATCGATCTCCGCGATCCAGGGGCGCCCCACGTGCCACAGCTCGAGCGGATCCTTGATCGCGAAGATGTCGAACGCGCCGCGGCGGAACGCGTTGAAGACCAGCCGTTCGCCGTTGCGGGAGAGGCTGACCGCGGAGCTGGTCGGAATGATCCCGCTGATCCCGGTCAGGATGTCGGTGATCTGGCGATCCTGATCCGTCCCCAGATCCCGGATGAAGAGGTTCGAAATGCCCGTCCGATCCGAGATGTAGAGGATGTGCCGGCCGTCGGGGAAGAAATGCGGGCTGATGTTCCGCCCGACCTGTCCCGGGAGCACAGAGAGCTCGCCCGACTCCAGCTCATAGATCGCCAGCACCGGCTGGGAAAAGAGCAGCCGGTCGAAGTCGATTCCGGGACCGCGGTCGGTCACGAAAATGATCCGCTTGCCGTCGGGCGAGTAGCGTGGCTCGCGCACGAGAAAGCGATCGTCGGTGAGCTGCTCGAGGCCGCTGCCGTCCACGCGCACGCGGTAGAGATCGGAGCTTCCGTCGTCCGTGCCGGCGAAGACGATCCACTCTCCATCCGGGGAGAAGCTCGGGGAGACGATCCCGTCCAGGTCGAAGCGCAGCTTCTTTTTGATGTCTCCGCTCTCCACGTCCTGGAGATAAATCGCATCCTTCCCCTGCGACAGCGCCACGAAGCAGATCCGCCCTCCGTCGGGCGACCAATCGGCGGTGCTGCGGAAATAGCGCAAGCTCTCGAAGTCGGGGCTGCGCTCTCCTTTGACGAGACGCTTCTCCACCTGACCGTCGATGGCGGACGCCAGATACAGGTCGTTGTAGAGCGAGCGGTCCGAGAAGAACACCATGTGCTTGCCGTCGGCCGAGATCGCCGGGGAAAGATTGGAGTTGGAGAGCTCCTCTTCGGAGTCGGTGAGCCGGACCGCGAACTCCTCCGGCTGCTCATGGTCGGCGATCTGCGGAAGGTAGATCTCCCGCATCCCCTGAACCCAGTTCTCGCTGAACTTCTCGAACGTCACTCCGAGCACTTCTTCGAACGCGCGATCCATCGAGCGCGTGGCGCACAACTTCTTGAACCACTGCCCCACTTTCTCGTCTCCGTACGTCGAGCCGATATGCGCGATGACTGCCTGCCCGAAGCGGTAGACGCGGATGTCCCCCACACGATCGAGCACCGTCACAGGAAGCAGATAGCCTTCCAGCGCACCGTCGCGCAGCCACTGCTGCGTGAGCTCGTCGACCTCTCCGAGCGAGAGGTACTCCGCCATCCCCTCCATCACCCAGAGCGGCGGAGCCCAGCGCAGGCCTCCTCCCAATCCGCTTCCGCCCGCCATGAGCAGGTCGATCTGGAACGAGTGGACCAGCTCGTGCGTGAGGACGTGATCCACCTCGTGATAATCCCCGGTGACCGGCATGTTGACGCGCCGCTTGAGGAATTCGGTGAACCCGCCCGTTCCCTCGCCGATCAATCCGGAGGAGACGTTCGACTGCTGGAACTCGGCATGCGAGGCGCTGAGGATGATCGGCACCGGATCTTCGATCTCGTGCGCGAGGAGCGTGGACAGCCGGTCGTAGGCGCGCTCCGCCATGCGCGCGACGTCGAGCGCGACGCGACGCTCTCCTTCGTGGAAGTAGAGATGGAAATGCTCGGTCTTGATG
>CAMPIC010000564.1 GCA_946886185.1 uncultured bacterium | reverse complement strand
TTCCGTTCACCTCGTTGACGATCCGATTCGCGGAGCGCTCCAGCACATCGTACGGAATCCGCGCCCAGTCGGCCGTCATCCCATCGACGCTCGTCACGGCGCGCAGCACCGAGACCTGCTCGTAGGTCCGCTGATCTCCCATGACTCCGACCGTCTGCACCGGCAAGAGGACCGCGAACGCCTGCCACACCTGGTCGTACGCACCGTGAGCCCGCAGTTCTTCGATGAAAATCGCGTCCGCCTCCCGCAGCGCTGCGAGCCGCTCCGGAGTGATCTCTCCCAGGATCCGCACGGCCAGACCGGGACCGGGAAACGGATGGCGATCGAGCAGCGACGGCGCGATGCCGAGCATGCGTCCGACCGCGCGCACTTCATCCTTGAACAGCTCGCGCAGCGGCTCCACCAGCGAGAGCTCCATGCGCTCCGGAAGGCCGCCGACGTTGTGATGCGTCTTGATCACATGCGCCGGTCCTCCCGTACCGCTCGATTCGATCACGTCGGGATAGAGAGTGCCCTGCACGAGCACATCGACCGGTCCGCGCCGTCGCGCCTCTTCCTCGAACACGTCGATGAAGGTGGCGCCGATGATCTTCCGCTTGGTTTCCGGATCGGTGACGCCGCGCAGCCGGCCGAGGAATCGCTCGCGCGCATCCACCGTCACGAGCGGCAGTCCGAGTCCGCGGAGCGCTTCCTCCACCTCGGCGGCTTCGTTCTTCCGCAGCAGGCCGTGATCCACGAAGATCGGAACGAGTCGCTCGCCGATGGCGCGATGCACCAGCACCGCAGCTACCGTCGAGTCCACGCCTCCGCTCACGCCGCACACCGCGCGTCCCGGAATCTCCCGCCGGATTTTCTCGATCGCAGCGCTCGGGAAGTCCTCCAGCGACCAGTCGGGCCTCAGCCCCGCGCCTTTCAAGAGGAAGTTGCGCAGGATCGTGCTTCCCTCCGGAGTGTGGCTCACCTCCGGGTGGAACTGCGTCATGAAGATGCGGCGCGCCGTCCACTCTGCAGCAGCGTGCGGGCATCGGTCGGAGCGCCCGATCGTGACCGCTCCGGGAGGCAGCTCCATGACCAGATCCCCGTGGCTCATCCACACCTGAAGTGGATTGCTCGTCCCGGAGAGCAAGAGCGAGTCGGAGATTTGCTCGACGCGTTGCCGGCCGTATTCCGGACGGAGCCCGGCCGCCACGCGCCCTCCCATGAGATGACACAGCACCTGCATTCCGTAGCAGATGCCGAGAATGGGGATCCCCATCTCCAGGACTTCCTGGCGCGGCAACAGCTGCCCATCGAGCACGCTCGCGGGTCCGCCCGAGAGAATGATCGCGCGAGCGCCGGCATTGCTGAGCTGCTCCGCGGTCACGTCGAACGGAAACAGCTCGGCGTGGAATCCGAGATCGCGCACGCGGCGCGCGATGAGCAGGTTGTACTGCGCT
This sequence comes from uncultured bacterium, assembly GCA_946886185.1. Next base: position 1,551 of record CAMPIC010000564.1, on the reverse strand, counting down.
CCAAAATCGAGCACCGCGATCACGGAGCCGGACTCGCCTTTATCCATGACTGAAGACACGCTGCCCGTTCAATGCCATCGCAACTCCCAGCCGATTGCAGGCAGCGATCACCTCCTCGTCCTTGACCGATCCCCCCGGTTGGAGGATCGCGCTCACTCCCACCGCGGCGGCGCGCTCCACGCTGTCGGGGAACGGGAAGAACGCGTCGGACACCATGACCGAGCCCTCCAGCGAATGCCCTTCCCGTGTCGCTTTGGCGATCGCGATCTCGACCGAATCGACGCGGCTGCACTGGCCCGCGCCAATCCCGAGCGTCTGTCCCGCGCGCGCGAAGAGCACTCCGTTGGAGCGGACATGCTTGAGAACCCGCCAGGCGAAGCGCAGATCCTCGCGTAATGTCGCCGGAATCGGCTTCTCCGTGACGGGTCGCCACTCAGACTCCCCCGCCCCCTGCGGAAGCGGCGACTGCAGGAGGAAGCCAGCGCCGAGAAACCGTCCGCGGAGCTCCACTCCCGGAACATTGAGCGACTCCTGGGAGCAGCGGAGCACGATCCGATTCTTCTTCTGCCGGAGCATCGAGAGCGCGTCATCCGAGTACGCGGGCGCGAGCACCACTTCGAGGAACGTTTCATTGAGGAGCGCAGCCGTTTCGGAGTCTACCGCGCGGTTGAGCACCACCACACCACCGAAGGCGGAGAGCGAATCGCTGGCGCGCGCGCGTTGGTACGCCTCCGCGGGAGTCTCGCCGCGCGCCACTCCGCAGGGAATGCCGTGCTTGATCACCACCGCGCAAAGCTCGCCGCGGAACTCCGCGATGGTGTCGCGCCCGCATCCGAGATCGAGGTAGTTGTTGAAGGAGATCTCCTTGCCGTGGATCTGCTCGATGTCGAAGGGGAAGCCCTTGGCGGAACCGTAGAGTCCTCCCTGCTGACTCGGGTTCTCCCCGTAGCGCAGCATCTGACGGCGAGGCGCCCGGGCCTCCCACATGTCCGGCAGCAGGCGCGCGCTCGATTCGCGCTGCTCTCCGTTGGAGAGGTATCCCGCGATCGCAGCGTCGTATTGCGAGGTGACCGCGAACGCCTTGGCCGCGAGCTCGCGCGAAAGAACGCGCGAGATCCTTCCCTCTCCCTCCGCAAGCGCGGTGCGAACGCGCGCATAGTCGTCCGGAACCGTCACGCACACCACCGAAGCATGGTTCTTGGCGGCGGCGCGCACCATCGCGGGTCCGCCGATGTCGATCATCTCGATCGTGTCACTCGCGCTCGCGCCGCGGTCGAGCGCCGCCTGGAACGGATAGAGATTCACCACGACGAGATCGATCGGCAGAATGCCGGCGCGAGCCGCCTCCTCCACGTCGAGGGGATCGTCACGGCGAAAGAGGATGCCTCCGTGCACGTGCGGATGAAGCGTCTTGACCCGTCCGCCGAAGAGCGGACTGAATCCGGTCAAGGTTTCCACCGGAGTGACCTCGAGGCCCGCGTCGATCAGCAACCGAGCCGTTCCGCCCGACGCGACGATGTCGCCCCCCCAGCGGGCGACCTCTTGTGCGAG
>CAMPIC010000563.1 GCA_946886185.1 uncultured bacterium | reverse complement strand
CGTGGTTTCCGCGTTCCCGAACGACCCGCGCGTTCCCGCGAGCGTGACCAAGCTCGTGACCGCCGCGGCGGCGCTCGATCTCCTCGGACCTCGCTACACCTTTCGGACACGCCTCGTGCGCACCGGGCCGATCGCGAACGGCGTCCTCCACGGGGACCTCTACATCGTGGGAGACGGCGATCCGTTCCTCGTCTCCGAACGTCTCTGGCTGCTCGCAAACCAGCTCCGTCTCGCCGGCATCGACGCAATCACCGGCAGGCTGGTGTTCGACGATTCGGCATGGCCGCGAATCGAGGACTGGTCGAGTTTCGGAGGAAGCGACCGGGCGTACGCGGCGACTCCTTCCGCCCTCGCCATGAACTTCAACGCGGTCGCGTTCCATATCACACCGGGGTCGGCGGAGGGAGATCCTGTGAAGGTGCGTCAAGATCCGTTCGATCTTCCGTATCTCACGATCGAGAACAGGCTCCGCACGGGGAAATCGGGATCCGCGGTCCGCTGGAGTCTCGATCTCCGTACGGCAGCGCTGCCTCCGCATGGCGACCACGGCTCTCCGGACACGTCCTCGTCGCGTCCTCCTCTTGCGGAAGCCGCCTATCCGCGCGAGATTGCGCGCCTGGAAGGAACGGTGCCGGCCGGACATGCGCGCATCGTCGCCTATCGGCGCGCGAGAGAGCCGCTGGCTCTGGCGGGAAGCCTGCTCCACGGATTCCTGCGGTCGGCGGGAATCGATCATCATGGCGGGATCGCGTTCGGCCACGCGCCGCTCGACGCCGTCACACTCCTGGAATTCGAATCGCTCCCGCTCGACGATCTCGTCGCGAGCATGAATCGATACAGCAACAACTTCATCGCGAACCAGCTCGCACTCACGGTCGCCCGGGAGGGATCACCTCTCGACACACTGGCCCAACGAACGGATCCACTCCACAACGCCGGCAGCGCTCTCTCCGAATGGTTGCGCGACAGGGCCGGAAGCCCCGACGCGTCCCATTTCGCCGATGGCAGCGGCCTCTCGGCGCGGAATCGAACGACCGCGCACGCATTGGTCACTTTGCTGCGATACGCCTGGAACGATCTGCGCATCCACGGGCCGTTCCTGGCCAGCCTCCCCGGTCCAGGCGAGGATGGGACGCTCGACCGGCGCTTGAGGAAGATGGAGGGAGCGACCGTCCGCGCGAAGACCGGATCGCTCCCGGACGAGGGAGTGAGCACGCTCGCGGGCTACGTGCAGACCTCATCCGGATCTCCGGTCGCGTTCGCCATCTTGATGAGCTCGCGGAGCGATCGATGGTCCGTCTCCGCCATGCACGATCTGCAGGATCGGTGGATCGAGCTGTACGCGCGCTGAGATGCACGCGCGAGACCGAAACCCTACTTCTGCTCGATCAGGGTGATGCCCCACAGGTGAGGCTGCGTGGGGGGATCTTCGTTCCAGTCGCCGAAGGCGTGCGATCCATCGCTCACATAGTGAACTTCGTACACGTCCGCAGGGAGCTCCAGAAACACCCGCACCTCCAGGTTCTTCCGTGCCCCTCCCGCCCGTCGCGTATCGGGATACTGCATCTTCCAGACCACTTCGCCGGAAGAGGCGCGCTCCAACCATCCATAGTCGGCCATCTCGTCGCCCACACCTTCGCCCAGGGCGATGAGACGCACCCGCGTCCGGCCGGACGTCTCGAAGCGCTTCCACTGGTGCTCGTTCGAGCCGACCGGAGTCAAGGAGATGCTCGTGAAGTCCGGGTTCGGGCTCTCCCCCGGTTGGATCGCGCCGTCCATCGAGTAGAGCGCGATTCCCCAACTTCCTGGGTCGTACGGCGCTTCCTGGTTCCATTCGTCGAAGGCGTGCGAATCGTCGGTTACGTAGCAGAGCGAGTAGCTCCCGGGAGCGAGCTCCACCAATTCCTCCGCGAGCCGATTTTTGTTCGCGCCTCCCGCGGGATAGGTGCGGGCGGGATCCATCGTCCACACCGTCTCCAGATCATTCTGGCGTTCGATCCAGCCGAAGTCGGCGAACGAGCGGCCTGAGCTCGCCTGTTCGCCGAACGCGCGAACCCGCACCCGGGTGGTCTGGCTCGTATGGAACGGTTTCCGGGCGAAAAAGTCGTTTCCGGCCCGGGCGATCTCGAGGGCGGGATCCTCCATCCGATCGCGTTCCGAGACCCGGACCGCGCCGCGATCCTCCGGATTCACCACCGTCATGACCAATCCCCAGGAGTCGGGATCCCACGGCGGCATCGCATTCCAACTCCCGGTTGCGTGACTCTGATCCGTCGCGGCCGAGACGAGATAGCTCCCTCGCGAAAGATGTATCCGCTCGTCGAAGAGTCGATTCTTCGGGGAGCCTCCCGCCGGCACGGTTCGGGAGCGATCCATTTTCCAAACCCGGTTCCAGGTGGATCGATCGATGATCCACGCATCATCCGCGAACTCCTCGCTTCCGCGGACGATTTCCCCGGTGGCCCGCAGTTGGAACTCGACGTCCCGGTCGAGATCCAGCTGCACCTGCCGGAGCTCGGCGTCGCCCAGGCCGATCTCCTTCACGACCGCGTCCGGATACGGCTCCGGCGCGGAAGCGGGCACGATCGTCTGGGCGTCGTCGACCGCGCCTACCCAGATGCCCCATCCATCGGGATCTCCGAGATCGTCCCAGTCGCGCATGCGCCCGAAGCGGGATTCGACGCCGCCCAGGGTGAGTCCCAAGATCTCGATGCGGGTGTCGATGGGAAGGAACCCGTCGAAGGCGGCGAAGAACACGCCGTAGGTGCCGGAAGGAAGCTCGATCACCTCTTCCGCGCGCCAGTTGTCGTCCCGATCGCGTTGGTTGTCCGCTTCTTGCTGGATCCAGACGGGGCGCCGCGATTCCAGGTCCAGGATCCACCCTTGCGCGAGGAACTGTTCGGCGTCGCGGTCGCCTGCGCCCACGGAGAGGATCTCGAGCCGCGCCGGCTCGCGCAGGACGAACATGGCGCGGCGCAATCCAGACC
>CAMPIC010000562.1 GCA_946886185.1 uncultured bacterium | reverse complement strand
CTCGCGAGCGGCGCGGACAACCCCAACGAGGAGCGCGAACCGCACGAGGTATTGGAAAGGCGCCGCCGCCGCACCGCTCCCGCGGGGGCGAGAGGGTGGAATCCGGCGTTCGACGTCACGCCCGCCCGATTCATCACCGCCTGGATCACGGAGCGCGGCGTGGAGCACCCTCCGTTCGCGTGAATATAGGTACATACGTTCGGCACAGCCCGTCGCAGCAGGCTGTACGCGAGGAGCGCGCCGAGCGCAGATGAGGTGCCGTCGATTCGTGCAGGACCCGGTCCGCGCCGCGCGTGTCGCGGGGTTCCGCGCGCTTGACAAAACGGACCCGGGCCACCTATTCTCACCGCTTTGCGTCGAGTTTTCGTTCGACCGGACTGCCCGGTTACTGCCTCTATAAGGAGCGTTCTGATGACCACCTACGCCACCAAGGCGAAGGATGTGGAAAAGCGGCACTGGCACGTGATCGACGCCGATGGACAGGTTCTCGGCCGACTCGCCAGCGAAGCGGCCGGCTTGCTGCGCGGCAAGCACAATCCGCTGTACGCGCCCAATCTCGATTGCGGCGATCATGTCATCGTGATCAACGCCGCGCGCGTCCGGGTGACCGGTCGAAAGCTGGAGCAGAAGAACTACTTCCGGTACTCCGGCTATCCGGGTGGGGCGAAGAATCAGCTGCTGCGCCACCGCATGGCGATCGATCCGGACGAAGTGATCCGGGAAGCGATTCGGGGGATGCTGCCCAAGGGCCCGCTCGGCCGGCAGATGCTGCGGAAGGTGAAGATCTATCGCGGGTCGGAGCATCCGCACGAAGCGCAGACGCCGAAGCCGTACACTCTGGACAAGAAGAAGAGCGCCTGAGGCCGTCGCGTGGCCGCCGTGAGGCGGTCGTGAGTGGTGAGGCAGTGAAGATGCGCCGGGGACGGAACGTGCTTCCGGCGGCGAGAATGCGAGTGGTGCGGCAAGGGCCGCGTGGAGGCATTGAGAGAGCATGATCAGCAAGTCGGTTTATCTCGGCACCGGACGGCGGAAGTCTTCGGTCGCGCGCGTGCGGTTGACTCCGGGGTCGGGCAAGAAGCTCGTCAACGGGCGCCCGCTCGAAGAGTACTTCGCCCGTGAGGTGTTGACGTTGACGGCGAATCGGCCCCTCGTGGTGACCGAGATGGACGGCAAGGTCGACGTGATCGCCCTCGTCGACGGCGGCGGCATCGCCGGCCAGGCCGGAGCGGTCTCTCTCGGAATCGCCCGCGCGCTCAAAGACTACGATGTCGCCAACAAGACCCAGCTCGACAAAGAGCGGCTCTTGACGCGTGATCCGCGGATGAAAGAACGCAAGAAGTACGGCCAGCCGGGCGCCCGCAAGCGCTTCCAGTTCTCCAAGCGGTAAACGGACGCGGACCGGGCCGGTGTTCGGAAGCACGCGCGATCGCGTGGTTTGCCCAAATCCGCCCGTCCCAGTTTCTCGCGCCTTTCAGGGCGCAAACCGGCCTCGTGTGAGCGAGGCCATGTCACACGCCTTCCCCGAGTGGTTCCCTCCGGGGCCGGGAAGGCGGAGGTCAAAACTACTCGAGCAAGGAGACGTGCGTAGCAATGTCGATCCCGACCATTCGTGACCTGCTGGAAGCAGGCGTCCACTTCGGACACCAGACGCGGCGATGGAATCCGCGCATGAAGCCGTACATTTTCATCGAGCGTAACGGCATCCACATCATCGACCTGCAGAAGACGCTGGAATCGTTGGAAGTCGCGCGCAAGGCGATCTTCGATTTGACCCGCGCGGGGGAGAGCGTCCTCTTCGTGGGAACGAAGAAGCAGGCGCAGCCGGTCCTCGTGGAAGAGGCGGTGCGGTGCGGCAACTTCCACGTCACCGAGCGCTGGCTGGGCGGAATGCTCACCAACTTCCAGACGATCAAGATGAGCATCCGCTATCTCCGCAGCCTCGAGCGCATGCGCGATGACGGCACGTTCGAGAAGCTCTCCAAGAAGGAAGTGGCCCGCCTGGAAAAGGAGCGCAACCGCCTGGAGAAGATCTTCAGCGGGATCAAGGAGATGAACCGCCTTCCCGGTCTCATGTTCGTGGTCGACACGAAGAAGGAAAAGATCGCGGTGGCGGAGGCCAATCGCCTGGGAATTCCGGTCCTCGGCATCTGCGACACCAACGCCGATCCGAACGAGGTCCAGTATCCGATCCCCGGAAACGACGACGCGATCCGCTCGATTCGCCTGTTCTCGCGATTCGTCGGCGACACCGTGCTGGCCGCCAAGGCCGCGCGGCCGGCGCAAGCGGCCGGATCCGCGGACAGGACCCCGGAAGAAGCGACCTTCGGCGCGTAAGACGAGGCTGTCCGATCCCGCGGGATCACCCACCATCGAAGTTCGAAGCGGTGCGCAGGCGGAGCTCGCCGGCGCACCCCACTATCCAAGAGGGCGAGGAGTGAGATGACGATCACGAGCGATCAGGTAAAGGCGCTCCGCGACCGCACCGGCGCGGGTGTCATGCAGTGCAAGCAAGCGCTGGTGGAGGCGGACGGCAACGTCGAGAAGGCGATCGAGAACCTGCGCAAGATCGGCGCGGCCGCCGCGGAAAAGAAGATCGGACGAACGACTGGCGAAGGACGGATCGAAGCGTACATCCATCCCGGGAACCGAGTCGGAGTCCTCCTGGAAGTGGACTGCGAGACCGACTTCGTGGCGCGTACCGATGACTTCATCCACTTCTGCCACGACGTCGCTCTCCACATCGCGGCGGCGGCTCCCATCTCCGTTTCCCGCGAAGACATCTCCCCGGAGCGGATCGCCAAGGAGAACGAGATCTTCATGGAGCAGGCCAAGACTTCGGGCAAGCCGGAGGCGGTCTGGCCGAAGATCGTGGAAGGCCGGCTGGACAAGTGGTATCAAGAGTTCGTGCTACTCGAGCAGCCGTTCGTGAAGGATCCGGACAAGAAGGTCCGGGACCTCCTCACGGAACTGATCGCGAAGCTCGGAGAGAACATCGT
>CAMPIC010000561.1 GCA_946886185.1 uncultured bacterium | reverse complement strand
CGGTGATGGATCCGCCGGCGCCCGTCCCGCTGGCCCTCGGGCTCCCGGTGGCGCTCAGCCTGGTCGCGCTCCTGCTCGGATGGGTGCGGCGCTCCGCTCTGGTGGCGGGAATTCCCCTGGGCGCCCTCGTTTTGTGGCTCGGAGGGTTGGGGGGGTTCCTCATTCTGGTCGGATTCTTTCTGCTGGGAACCACGCTCACACGTCTCGGCTACGGCGCGAAGGAAGCGAAAGGAGTAGCAGAGGAGCAGGGAGGCCGGCGCGGAAGCGCGCATGTGGTGGCCAACTGCACGAGCGGGCTGCTCGTGCTCCTGCTTCGCGGGACGGGAGCTCTGGGCGACTCGTCGGCTCCGCTGCTCTGGGCAGCGTATGCCGGCAGCTTCGCGGCCGCGGCTTCGGACACGGCGAGCTCGGAGATCGGCCAGCTCTACGGGCGCCGCACTGTCTCGCTCCGGACCTTACGGTCCGTGCCGGTGGGAACGGAGGGAGCGGTCTCGATCGAAGGGTTGCTGGGCGGACTGGGCGCGGCGCTCGTCATGGGTCTGGTAGGCGGAGCGGTCGGCTTTCTGGATCTGGCCGGCGTCGTGGCGGTGACGCTGGGCGGCTTCCTCGGAAATGTGGGAGAGAGTCTGGTCGGATCGTGGGGCAGGCGGCTGCTCCCGCACGGCGGCCTCAACTTCGCCAACACCGTGGTGGGAGCGTTGCTCGCCGCCGGGATCCGGGCACTGCTCTGATCGGCCCAGGCGAAATGCGGAAATTGACCCCGCGGGGAGAGTGCGGATCGGCGAAGATGTCACGATCGCCGAAGGCCGTCCCCGGCGGGATGTCTGGTGGGATCGGGACGCGCCTCGGACGGCGCGCGTTTTGTCTTCAAAAGGTAGCGTCCCCGCCAGACGATAACGGCGGCAACGGGAGGACCTTCTAGATGGATCTGCTCCGCAGTATCGAGACGCGCGAGGCTCGCGTCGGCGTCGTCGGGATGGGGTACGTGGGATTGCCGCTCGCCATGGAGTTCGCCAAGGCGGGGTTCCACGTGACCGGTTTCGACATCAATTCCGACCGGGTCGCCCGTCTGGGTGACGGAGTGTCGTACATCAAAGATGTGCCCTCCGAGACGGTCGCTCAGTACATCCAGGATGGGCGTTTTCGACCCACCACCAACTTCGATCTCCTCGCCGAAGTCCAGACCATCAACATCTGCGTCCCGACGCCGCTCCGCAAGACGCGCGACCCAGACGTCTCTTTCATCGTGGAGGCGGTCGCGGAGATTCGCGCGCGCCTGCATGCGCCGCAGCTGGTCCTGCTCGAAAGCACGACCTATCCAGGCACCACCGTCGAGCTGGTCCTGCCGGAGCTGGAGGCGACCGGCCTCACGGTGGGAAAAGATTTCTTCCTCGGTTTCTCGCCCGAGCGGGTGGATCCGGGAAATCCCAAATTCCAGACGCGCAACATCCCCAAGGTGGTGGGCGGAGTTACCCCGCGTTGCCTCGATATGGCGTGCGCGCTCTATCGGACGGCGATGGACACGGTCGTGCCCGTCAGCTCGCCGCAAGTCGCCGAGATGGTGAAGCTGCTCGAGAACACGTTCCGCAGCGTCAACATCGGTCTCGTCAATGAGCTCGCGCTGCTGAGCGCGAAGATGGGGATCAACGTCTGGGAGGTCATCGAGGCGGCCGCGACCAAGCCGTTCGGATTCATGCCGTTCTATCCGGGGCCGGGCCTCGGGGGCCATTGCATTCCCGTCGATCCGTTCTATCTGTCCTGGAAGGCCCGCGCCGCGGGCTTCGAAGCGCGCTTCATCGAGCTCGCCGGCGCGATCAACGGGTCGATGCCGGAGTACGTCGCCCACCTCGTCACCGAAGCGCTCAATTCGGTCGAACGCGCGGTGAAGAAGAGCACCATCCTGGCGCTCGGGGTGGCGTACAAGGCGGACATCGACGACGTCCGCGAGTCACCCGCGCTCGACGTGATCGAGATGCTGCGCAAGCTCGGTGGTCATGTGATCTATCACGATCCGTACGTTCCGGAGATCGTTTTGGGCGATGAGACGCTTCGCTCCGTTCCGCTCACCGAGGAGACTCTCGCCTCGGTGCATTGCGTGACGGTGACTACGGCTCATTCCGGAATCGATTACGGATGGGTGCTCGATCGCACGCTGACCATGGTCGACACGAGGAACTGTCTGCCGGGACGCGTCGATCCCAAGCTCTTCCGGTTGTAGAGATCATCGTAGAGAAAATCTCCGCCGGGCTTCTGCCCGGCTCGGCCGTCAGGAGAAAAGAGATGTTTGAAACCAATGGATGGGTGCTGGTGAGTGGCGGAGCCGGTTTCATCGGCGGGCACATCGCCGAGAAGCTGCTCGGCATGGGAGTCCGGGTCCGGATCCTGGACAACTTCGCCACCGGGAGCCGCGCGCTCGTCGAGCAGCTCCGGTCGAAGGGAACTCTCGAGCTCGCGGAAGTGGATCTGCGCGATCGGGAGGCGGTCCGCGAGGCGATGGTGGGGGTGACCCACGTCGTCCACGAAGCGGCGCTCCCGAGCGTGCAACGGTCGATCGAGGATCCCGAGATCACGCACCACGTCAACGCGAGCGGCACGCTCCATCTGCTGGAGGCGGCCCGCGCCCAGAAAGTGCGCCGTTTCGTTTTCGCCGGGTCGTCCAGCGTCTACGGAGAGCAGGAGGAGTCGCCGAAGCGCGAGTCGATGCGGCCGATGCCGATGTCGCCGTACGCCTTGACCAAGCAGATCGGCGAAAGCTACTGCGCGCTGTACGCCTCGCTCTATGGCGTGCCCACCATCACGCTCCGGTACTTCAACGTCTTCGGGCCGCGCCAGAATCCCGATTCGCAGTACGCCGCGGTGATTCCGCTGTTCGTGCGCGCGCTCCTGCGGGGGGAGCGTCCGGTGGTCTACGGAGACGGAACGCAGACCCGCGACTTCACCTACGTCTCCAACGTCGTCGATGCGAATCTGCTCGCGCTGGAAGGAAAGGGGCGCAA
>CAMPIC010000560.1 GCA_946886185.1 uncultured bacterium | reverse complement strand
ATCCATGACCGGCATTTTCCCGGGCTGCCGTGGACCTGTTACCCTCGGAATCTCGGGAGCGGAGCGCGGGCCCGCTGGAGGCGGCTGCGATCGAGCAGTCGGACGCGCCTCGCTCCGACTGACTAGGAGGCTTTGGACTTTGGAGTCATCGAGCCCGGCGCTCGACCCCCATAGCGACGCTGTTCCCAGGCAGCGATCTGCGAGACGGATCGCTGCCTGGATCGCGGCTCTCGCGTTCCTCTTCATCTTCGCGGTCGCTCTGCATGAGGTGGTCACCTACACCGTGACCTATCCACGCACGCGGCTTCACCCCGATGCCGGCACAGAGGGGTCGCTGCGGGCCTACTACCTGGACTGGCGCGGCGACTGGAGCGATCTGGAGTCGCTTCGCGAGGCGGCGCGCGAGGGGGTGATGGAGACTCCTCGATCGCTGCGGGTCGACGGGCGTCTCGTACCCGACCCGATCGGAGTCATCCAGGGAGGGCTCGCGCTCCACGATCAACTTCTGGACGATCCGAGTCAGGCGCTGCGCGCACAGATCCTGCACGATCAGCTCGACTGGCTGGTGGACTCCGCGATCTGGCTTCCCGACAGCATCCCCGTCTGGCCCTGCTACTGGGAAGCGGGAGAGTACGGATTGAAGGGGCCCTGGATCTCCGCGATGACGCAAGGTCAGGCGATCTCGCTGCTGGCGCGCGGCGCGAGCTATTTCGAGGATCCGTCCTACCTTCGGTTGGCCGGGAGAGCGCTCGCTTCTCTCCAGGATCCGTCGCTTCCGATCACGAGGCGCACTCCGGAAGGGGAGATCCTGTTCGAAGAATTTCCTTCCTCTCCGCCTTCCTTGGTCTTGAACGGCGCCCTCTGCACCTGGCTGGGGATCTGGGATTACTGGCGAGCGACCGGGAGTCCAGATGCGCGGGATCTGGCGATGCGGACTCTCGAGGCGATGGACCGGCGCGTCGGACAGTACGAGATCGGGGATTGGACGCGGTACGATCTCCTCAAGACGCGCCCCGTAAGTCCCACCTACCAGGAGATCCACGCCGGTCTGGCGGAGGCAATCCATTCGATCACGGGAGAGGCGTCATGGGGAGATCGGGCGCGGCGCTGGCGCCGAGCGGCCGAGCGGCCGGAGACTCGTATCCAGGTCTTCTTTCAGGTGCTGAAGGCGAAAATCGAGCGAATCTGGAGTCGGACTCCCGTCGAGCCGCAGCCGATGCCGGCCGGGCTCGGGGGTCCATTCGGTCTTCACTACTGACGCTGAAACTCTTCGCGATGCGCTCGCAAGGCCGCGACCGTGTCCTGCACCGACGCAACCAAATACTCGGTGAGTGCGCGCGCCGGCTCATCCCCGGTCTCTGCGGTCGGATGCTCGCGCAGCAGACGGTGACCGCTCTCCAACAGTGCCCGCAGCTCTCGGAATTTGGAGCGGGTCTCGGCCAGATGCTCTTGCACTCGCTGCTGGTCGGCGTATCCGAACCCGGCGCTCAGGAGGCTTTCGGTTCCGAGGAACTCGGTCAACTCGGGCAGTAGCTCCTCGAGCTCCAGGACGCACAGCTCCAGGGCGCTCCTGGCGCCGCCCACATTCCCGGGGGATGCCTGCGCAGCCAGGCGCTGCAGAGACTCCAACAGATGACCCAGGGAATCTCTCGGGCCGGACGATCTCTTTCGCTGGTGCGTGGCGTTCATCGACGACTCCTCCGTCTCCTACCTCAGTATCGCCTGTTTCGATGCCCACGTTGCTTGGAAGATTGCAAAAAGGACGCCAACCCGCAGCCTTCATACACCTCTCGGCGCATTTGTCTCGAACGAATTCATCTCCCGCGGGAAATTCCTTGCGTATTGCGGAGCCAAATGCCGACTTCGTCTCACCATCGGTCGTCCGAAACCCTATCGAAACTGATTTCTGATCCGAGGCGCGACCAGCAGCGCTCTCGATGTGCACCAGGATCTCTTGAGCGCGGCCACGCGCGCCGGTACGCTCACCCGCGCGCCGGCGTTCGCGCCTCATGGAGGAATCGCGAATGCGGCGGAGAGTTTTTCAAAATCGGAGGAGAAGGGACGGCCGGCTCCACCGCGACAGGAGGAAAGAGATTTGACAGCAGCGCGCTCGCCCAGGAATACGCAGCCGGCCAAAACACGTCGTCCCACGCCTAAGAAGCAGTCCGGGCGGCGGTCCGACAGCAAGAAGCAAGCTCGTCTTCGTCCCGACCGCCATGATCTCTACGAGCAGGCGGTGCAATGCCCGGAGGCCGACATCAAATTCTTCGAGCGCATGTACCGGGCGCGCAACGACGGGAAGCTCCCAGCCTCGCTGCGCGAAGATTTCTGCGGAACCGCCGCGCTCGCGGCCGAGTGGGTGCGCAAGCGAAAGACGAACACCGCGGTGGGCGTCGATCTGGATGGACCGACTTTGGAGTGGGGACGAAAGCGCAACATCGAGCCGCTCGGCGAAGCCGCTTCCAGGCTCCTGCTCCTGCAGAAGAACGTCCTGGAGGTGACGCGTCCCAAGTGCGACGTGATCGCGGCCATGAACTTCTCCTATTTCATCTTCAAGACCCGCCAGGATCTCGGAGCGTATTTCAAGGTGGCCCGGCGGTCGCTCGCTCCCGGGGGAGTCTTCATCCTCGACATCTTCGGCGGGTCCGAGGCTCAGGCGGAGACGGAGGAAGAGAAGGAGCTGGACGGCTTCAACTACTACTGGGATCAGGACCGCTTCGATCCGATCACCCACGAGACGCTCTTTCACATCCACTTCCGTCTCGACGACGGGCGCTGGCTCCGCAAGGCGTTTTCCTACGACTGGCGGCTCTGGAGCGTTCCGGAGGTGCGCGAGCTCCTGTCCGAAGCGGGATTCGAGACCGAGGTGTACTGGGAAGGAACGGATCGGACCACCGGAGAAGGAAACGGTGTCTTTCTCAAGGCCGCTCGTCAGACCTCTTGTCCTGGCTGGATCGCCTACATCGTCGCGTATTGACGACTGAGCGGGGGGCAAGACGAGCCCGCCGCCGTCG
>CAMPIC010000559.1 GCA_946886185.1 uncultured bacterium | reverse complement strand
GCGAAAGCGTTGCGCGAAATGGTTCGGGTTCTGGCTCCTGGAGGCCGGCTCGCGGTCGCGGTGTGGGACTCGCTCGAGCACGCTCCTGCATACGCAGCCGAAGTCGCGCTTCTGGAACGACTCGGGGGTGAGGAAGCGGCGAGCGCAGTCCGTACGCCCTTCTGCCTCGGAAATCGCGAAGAGCTGGATGCGCTCTTCATCGACTGCGGCGTGGAGTCGGTCACGGTCACGACGCACCAGGGTCTGGCGCGGTTTCCCTCGATCCGCGCCATGGTGGAAGCGGATCTGCGCGGCTGGCTCCCCATGCAAGGGGTCGAGCTGTCCGAGGATCGGATCTCGGAGATCCTCGAAGAAGCGGAGCAGGCGCTCAGCACGTATCGAACCGGAAACGGTTCGGTCTCGTTCGATTCTCCGGCGCACATCGTGTCCGCGGTCAAGCCGAAGCGGCCCAGCTGAGGCTCAACCTTCCTCTGAATCGTGGGCCGAGTCGATGTGCCGCTTCAGCTTCGGCATGAACCGAAGCGTCGCATAGTTCAACAAGCTCAGCGCGACCGCGATCTCGTACCGGCCCCACGCGACGGCCACTCCGATCGCGCCGGTGTTCCAGATGCTGGCCGCCGTCGCCGTGCCCGCGACCGAGCCGCGGTCCTTGAGGATGGCCCCGCCGCCGATGAAACCGATTCCGGTCAGGATTCCATACATCACGCGCGAGTTGCCGTCGGTCGAATCGAGCACGTGGATACCGGTGAGCATGTAGGCGCAGGACCCGACCGCGACCAGCGGAAACGTGCGTAAGCCGGCGCTTCGCGAGCGACTTTCGCGGTCCCATCCGAGCGGAAGCGCGAGCACGAATGCGATGAGCAAGCGCCCCAGGTGCGAGAGGATGAGCTCCACGTCCATGAAAACCATCTTTCATCCCCCGAGGGGGCGTTGGAGTCGATCGGCGCAACGCTGCAGGCCATTGTACAAACGGGCGCCGCTCGGCCATGCACTCGTTCGCGGCTTGCTCGATCCCAACTGCAGGCGGTCCGTCTGGTGCACTATCGCCATCTCGATCTTGCAGATGAACTGAGGGAAGGCGGCCGCCGCAATCGGAGCCGCACTACGCGGCGGAGTGCCGCCGAGGAACCGATCCCTCTCCTGAGGATTCCGGAAACAATTCCTCGAACTTTTTCGTTGAGTGGCCGTAGACTACGCGCGTAGTATTACACCTGTAGTTTGTGGTCCGGTTCCCCGGAACCATCATCCCCGTTCGTGTCGGAGGGACAGTTAAATTGCTGCACGTAAGCGAGTTACAACATGAGATCCTGCGCGTCCTCTGGGATCGCGACGAGGCGCGGGTGACCGACGTGCACGCGGCCCTGTCGGAGTCTCGTGAGCTCGCGTCGACCACCGTCTCCACGCTCCTCGCGAGGATGGAGAAGAAGGGCCTGGTCCGCCACCGCGTGGACGGGCGTGTCTTTCTGTATCGGGCCGCCGTTTCCGAGGAGGAGGTTCGTCAGTCCATGGTTTCGGATCTGACCGAGCGCGTCTTCCAGGGAGATCTGGAAGCGCTGGTGAGCCATCTGATCGGCGGCGAACAGGTCGATCGCGAGGATCTGGACCGGATGCGTTCCCTGATCGAGCGCAAGCAGAGAGAACTGGAGGCGACCGATGGCGAATGAGCCCCTGGCCTGGCTGCTCACCTATGGCATTCACAGCACCCTCTTCCTCGGAACCGCCTGGCTTCTCTCCCTCGTCCTGCCCGATCGCGCGCGCGTGGTGCGCGAAACCACGTGGAAAGCCGCGATCCTGGGGGCCTTCCTCACCGCGTCGTTCCAGGTCATGAGCTCGGAGCCGATCGCGGAGGCTACGCCCCAATCGACGCCGGCTGCTTCCAACGCGGGGTTCACCATCCGTCTCGGACCGCCCACCAATGAAGCGAACCCGGACCGACTTGCCGACACCGTGGAAACCGGGAGCGTGAACACCGGGGCCGTGGAAACCGGGAGCGCGAACACCGGGACCGTGGAGCTCGGGAGCGCGGAGCTCGCGCCGGAGCCGAGCGGAGGCGAGCTTCGCGCCCTCGCCGCGAAAGGAGCGCTGCGTTCGCCGATCGCACCCATCGCGGTGCGATCGGACCTGATGACCGTATGGGGAGCGGTGTCCCTCCTGTTGGCCCTCTTCGGAACGTCTCGGATCCTGCGCGCCCACCTCGCGCTGCGTCGGCGAACTCGGGATCGACGCGAGCTGACGGATGGCGCGGTTCATCGCGTCCTCGCGCGGCTGCGCCGCCACGCCGCGATCGGCCGGGAAATCCGTCTGACGGAGTCAAATGCCATCGCAGGGCCGATCGCGATCGGACTCTCCGAGATCTGCGTGCCCTCCCGCGCGCTCGACCTGCCTGAAGAAGAGCTGGAAGCGCTGCTCGCGCACGAGCTCGGTCATTTGGCGAGGCGCGATCCACTCTGGGCGAACCTCTCGTTCGCGATCGAGAACATTTTCTTCTTCCAACCGCTGAACCGCCTCGCTCGGCGGCGCATTCAACGAGAGGCGGAGTATCTCGCCGACGATTGGGCGATCGAGCAGACCGGTTCCGGGTTCAACCTCGCGCGCTGTCTGGCGACGGTCGCGGGTTGGGTTGCGGGGACGCCCGAGCTGCGCGCCGCCTCCGCGATGGCCGGATCCGACTCTCCGCTCGTGGGGCGCGTCGAGCGCCTCCTCGATGCGCAGCCGAGCAAGCCCGGCCGGTTCGTGCGCTGGATGCGCGTGCCCTTGTGCGGCGCGCTTCTCATCGCGGTCGCGCTGCTCGCTCCCGAGGTGACGGCGAAGGTGGCCCGACCTCCCGGAGCGGGAATCGTCCCGATTCCTCCTCACGCCGTCGCGCAGCTCGAGGAGCTCGAGCGATTGGATCGCTACACCATTCGGGTCGAGAACGACGCTGACGGCGTGGTGGAAGTGCGCGTCGAAGACGGCGGCGTGGTGGGCGTGCGACTCGATGGTGAGACGGTGCCCGAAGACCGCTACTCTGTGGAGGAC
>CAMPIC010000558.1 GCA_946886185.1 uncultured bacterium | reverse complement strand
GGGGCGGCGCGTGCACTGGAACGAGTCGTCGAGCTCGATCGCAAGAAGCCGGAGGCGCGCAATGACCTCGGATACGTCCTGCTGCGCGCCGGCAAATCGCATGAGGCGGTCGTACATCTCGAAGCGGCGCTAGAGCTCCGTCCTGGTTGGACACTTCCGGCGCAAACGCTGGCGTGGATCCTGTCGACGGATCCCGATCCTGGCCTGCGGGATCCGTCGCGCGCCATCGATCTGATGGCGCAGGCGCTGAGCACGAACCCCAACGACACCGGCCTCCTCGGCACGCTCGCCGCCGCGCAAGCCGCATCGGGAGACGTCGAGGCAGCGCTACGGACGGTGCGCCAGGCCATCCGCATCTCGATCGAAACGAACGATTCGCAAACCGAGCGGCTCCGGCAGCAAGAAGCGATCTACCTCTCTCGGCTCGGAGCTTCAGCACCGTAACGGAGCCGATCTCTGAAAGAGTTTCCGGTCATACTCTGTGTCCCGAGCTCTGACGTTTGCCCCCGCACTGACCTTCGCCCCGACCTCCGAGAATCGCGGCATCCGCGCGAAGTGCAACACGGCAGACGCAGTGTTACGACCTGAACGTTATCCTCGCGAGAGCACGACCACCTCGTCGTCGACCCGGACGACGCCGCGCTCGATCACGCACATGTAGACCCCGCGGAAGTTTCGATAGCGCCGCTCCGGATCGGATACGAAGTAGAGCGCGTCTTCTCCGAAGCGGCTCCGGAACTTCTTGCATCCGTTGTGTGGCTTCGGGGTGACTTCGAGGAGCGCTTCCCCGATGCGCAGGCGGCTTCCGATCGGAAGGTTTCGAGCAGAAAGATCGAGATCGATGAACAGCTGGTCTCCAAAAAGCTCGAGCGGCTGCCCGTTCGCGATCATGCGGGCGATCTCGTACTCCATCACGGTGAGTTGCGCCTCGATCTTCGGCTCCGTACGCCGTTGCCACGCATCGCCGGGCAACCCCAGCGCGGGATCGAGCACGGCTTCTCGGAGACTCTCTCGACGCCCGCCTTCCTCTGTTCGCCGAACCATCCACGCCAGTCGGCCGAGGTCGAGCGGAGCCGGGGGAAGCTCCGCCAGGAGCTCATCCAGCGTGGCGCGGACTCGATGGAAGGACGGATCGCCCAGGTATTCGGAGTCGATCGAAAGTGAATTCTGCATGCTTCTCCTTTGCGCAGCGTCACCGAGCTCCGCGGACGCACTTCCAGGTTCTACCCACCCGATGCATTCGTTCAACGGGTCAAATCGATGCGAAGCAGCTTCAGAGATCGGAGGTTGAGCTTATCGTCCTCGATCACCGCGACAGGCGTCAACGAGACAGGCCGGCTCGGCTCCGTTACCAGCAAGCAGGCTTCGTACCCGTTCCCCGCCAACCTGGTGAGGATCTCGTTCATTTCTTCCTGAGAGTCCACGAGGAAGATCGGTCGTTCCCGAAACAAAGTATAGAGCTCGAGCGGAACCCACCATACATCGGTCAGGATCGCATGTTCCGGTCGGGCTGCTACCGTCTCGTTGATTCGAACCGTCACCTCCTGCTTCAGATCCAGGAGCACGATCGAATACGCCTGCGCGGCCAGCGACGCGGCAGCCGTGATCCCGAGCGCGAGCCTCGGCAGAGCGCCGCCGCTCGACCGGCTCCAGAGAAGCAGTGTTTCTGCCGCCATGAGCCCGAACACCGGATAGAGCACGAGGACGAGCCGGTTTCCCCAGTGCACGCCTCGCGTCGCGTCGAGTGGAGAGACCAGGCAGTAGAGCACGGTGTACACGAGCGCGAGCTTCCAGAGGAAGCCGGAGAGGAACGAATCCGGCTCTCCCTTCCGGCGGAGGAACGCGAGGATCAGGATCGGGGATGCCGCGAAGACGCCATTCGCCCGGAGCATCGTCAAGAGGGGACTCGCGGAGCTGAAGTATCCCGCCATGGTCACCGCGAACGCAGCCAAGGCGAGCATGGCAGCCATCGGAACGGCGATGTTGAAGGCTCGATCGTCCAACCGTGGGCGGATCGCGAACCCGATCAGAAACGGTGCCGCGAGCGCGATCGAAACCCATACCTCACGATGCGACTGCACGAAGAGGGCATAGAACACCGCGGCCCGACTGGCCAGATGCGCGCCTAGACCAGGGAAGTCCAGCACATGAACGCCGATATGGAATCCGAAAGGATGCCCGACCGCCCAACCTTGGAAGAGCCAGAGCGGCACGAGCGCGACGAGCATGACAGCTCCCATGAGGAGCGCTATGCGAAGTCGCCGTGACCAAACTGCGAGGCTGTCCCGCGGTCCGACCATGGTCGCCGTGAGCGATGTGACCAACGCAAGGGCGGCGCAGAAGACATACAGGTCGTCCCGGAAGTAGATGCCGGTCGCGCAGAGCGCGCTCCCGATTGCGAGCGATCGCCACGACCCATCGTGCTGAAAACGGCACACGAAGCCGAGACCCCAGACACACGCAGCGACCGCCACGCTGTGTTCCCAGAAAACGGCGCTGTAAAACCACAAAGGCGTGAGAAGTCCGCACAGGAGCACCGCCGCACTCTGGCCGCCCGGAGGAACTCCCGACAGCCGCGCCAGTCTCGCCACTCCCAGCAAGGTCAGCAGGCCGCCCGCAAGTGGCAGGAGGTAGAGTCCCGCAATCCCGAAGAGCGCGTAGGGACCTGCCGAGAGCAACGGGAAGACCGGGGAATAGGCTGGATACACCTTCCCTTCGTGCGCGGCGTAGAACGGAAAGACCAGGGGTGGAAAGCGCAGTTCGGGGTCGAACGAAGCTCCCGCCCACGGCAACGAATAGTCGCGAGCGTTCGATTCGACGATCTGCTCCACCTGCAGGAACTTGATCTGGTTGTCGATGATCCACAGCCCGCGGCGCTCGATGAGCGCGATCGTGGCGACGTAGACCACGGCCACCACGATGAGGATGCCGAGCGGAGAGGTGGAGGGATGGAGCTTGCTCAAGAACGCCCTCGCCTGTCCCGAGATTGGTTGCGCACTGGAGCGGGACTATACGAAAGCGCGCCGGC
>CAMPIC010000557.1 GCA_946886185.1 uncultured bacterium | reverse complement strand
TCTGCGCTGCGACTGCCCGAGCCGCGGGAAGGAAGCGGCGGCCCGCGCGCTGACCGCCCGCCGCGAAATTCGATCGGCCGCGACGGGGATCGGGATCATCTCTTTTTCCAAGGTGGTTCCGCCGCCCCCCGATCCGGTTCGCCCGGCGCCTCGGTCCCGGGGCCTCACCGGCGCACGATACCACGAGCGCGGTTCCGCCAACCATGCGCCTCAATGCGCCTCGCTCGGCCGGGCATCGACTCTGCCGCGCCTCGTCCACCACGCATGCGCCTGCGTGCGTCCCCCGTCCTAAGTTATTCGTCTGCGCGGCGTCCGCCCAGAATACGTTCGCATTTCCGGCTCCGTTGAGCGCTCCGTCCGCCGGTGATAGCATCCGCGCCCATGGGCGGATCCACGTTCGGCAAGCTCTTCACGATCGCCACTTGGGGCGAGTCCCACGGCGGCGGCGTCGGAGTGGTCGTGGATGGTTGTCCTCCGCGGCTTCCGCTCTCCCCTGCGGACGTGCAACCGCAGCTCGATCGCCGCCGACCCGGGCAGAGCCGCATCACCACCTCGCGCCAGGAGCCGGACCGGGTGCGCATTCTCTCCGGCCTGTTCGAAGGGCGCACTCTCGGAACGCCCATCCTCCTCATGGTCGACAACGAGGATGCGCGGGTCAGCGCGTACGAGCCGCTCAAGGACGTGTACCGTCCGTCGCATGCCGACTTCACCTATGACGCGAAGTACGGGTTTCGCAATTGGCAGGGAGGCGGCCGGGCCAGCGCGCGGGAAACGGTGGGACGAGTGGCCGCCGGTGCCATCGCGGAGAAGATCCTCCGCCTCGCCGAGCGCACCGAGATCGTCGCCTATGTCCGCAGAGTCGCCCAAGTGGAAGGGAAGATCGCGAACGAGGAAGGAGTCGAGGGGCTCGATCCCCTCACCCTCACGCGCAATCAGGTCGATGCCACGCCCGTTCGCTGCCCCGATGTGGCCGCCGCGGAGAAGATGATCCGCCGCATCGAGACTGCGCGAAGGGATGGAGATTCGGTCGGTGGAGTGATCGAGGTGATCGTGCGGCGCGTCCCGGTCGGGCTGGGCGAGCCGGTTTTCGATCGGATGGAAGCGGATCTCGCGAAGGCGATGCTGAGCCTCCCTGCTACGAAGGGATTCGAAATCGGTTCGGGATTCGCGGGCACTCGGATGACCGGATCGACCCACAACGATCCCTTCATCAAAAAGCGCGGGCGCATCGGCACCCGCACGAACCGCTCCGGAGGCGTTCAGGGAGGGATCACCAACGGGGAGCCGCTCCTCTTTCGCGTGGCGTTCAAGCCGACCGCCACGATCCGCAAGCCGCAGGAGACGGTCGACGTGCGCGGGCGCAAACGCATCCTGGAGGCGCGGGGCAGGCACGATCCATGCGTGCTGCCGCGCGCGGTGCCGCTGGTCGAGTCGATGACCGCGCTCGTGCTGGTCGACCATTGGCTGCGCCAGATCGCGAGCGCGGAGGCGGCGCGGCGCGGATGGCCCGACGATTCGGTTTCTTCCCGGTGAGGCTCCTCCGGCGTCTGCTCGTAGGCTATCGCGTCCGCGGTCTGCTCGCGGGCTGCCGCGTCCTACATCTGCTCGTGGGCGCCAGCTTCCGGCATCTGCTCGTGGGCGCCAGCTTCCGGCATCTGCTCGTGGGCTTCAGTCTCCTGTCCCTCGCGTGCGGAGGTGAACCGGAGCACTCGGGCGAGGACATGGATCCTGATCTGTCGCAATCTTCTTCGGGCGAGCTTCTGCGCGTGGCCATCCCCGCGGCTCCGGTGGTCGTCGACCCGCTCACTCCCGAGCGCGCGTTCCAGCTTTCGCTCGTTCCGTATCTCTACCCATCTCTGCTCGCAACCACCTTCGATCGCTCCGGCAATCCGCAGGTGCGAGGAGATGTAGCCAGCCGATGGACCTGGCATCCGGAGGAGCGCCGTCTCGACCTGGAGCTGGGACGCCGCGTCTGGAGCGACGGCCGACCGATCAGCGATACGGACGTGATCGAGTCGTTCCGGGCCCATCGATCCCGCTCCGGAACGGATGCGCTCAGATCTCGCCTCCTCGAGGTGGTGAGCCTGCATCCGGGCAGCGTCTCCCTACAGTTCGCGGAGGGGATTCCGGAGTGGCGCGCCCTCTGGATCGCCTCTCTTCCGATCTTTGTCCCGGAAGCGACGGACGGCAGCGCCTCCCGTGCCACGCGCAACGAGTCGTCGATCCTCGGCGGGCAACTCCGGCTCGCGGAGCTGGACGCGCGCCGGATCGAGCTCCTTCCGAACGAGAACGGCTCGCGCCCCTTGTCGCTTCCCGGCGTGGCGCTCGAGGTGGTGGCAGGCGGCGATACCCGGCTCCTCCGGGTGGCCGCGGGGCTCAGCGACGTGGCGCTCGACGTCCCGATCTCGCGGATCCGGGAACTGGACGCGGAGGATCGGGTCGTGCTCCACGATGCCGGTCCCGGCTCGGTCGAGATGCTCTGCTGGAATCTGCAAATCGAGGAGCTCACGCCGCGATTGCGGGAGGCGGTCTCGCTCGCGGTCGATCGGGCGCGCATGGCGCGGATCTTTTGCATCGAGGACACCTGCTTCGGTGGCCCGGCCAACGGATTGATCGATCCTCGCTCCGAACCCGTCGTTCCCGATCGTACCCGAGCATCCGAGCTGCTCGGCTCCGATTCGCTCCCGACGATCCGCATGTTGTATGACCGGGGCAACGAAGTGCGCGAGAGGATCGCAACCTACCTCGAGGAAGATCTCGCGCGCGTCGGCATCCAGCTTCGTCCGATCGCTCTGGACGGACCCGAGGTGCTGCGCCGCTTCCGGTCGGGAGAGTTTGAGACCGCTCTCCTCGGCTTCGTTCCTCCCGCGTTGGCGGACTGCGGAGGACTGTGGGGTTCCGGCGGACCCTGGAACGGCACCGGATTTCATGACGCGCGCGTCGACAGCCTCTGTCGTGAGGCGCAACGCGCGGAGAGCCTCTCCCGGGCACGGGAGTTGATGCTGGAGATCGAGGCGCAGGTCCGCCGCGA
>CAMPIC010000556.1 GCA_946886185.1 uncultured bacterium | reverse complement strand
TTCCCGCTCAGGTGTCCGATCATGACGATGCCATAGGCGCGCACCACGTTCGCCCAAACGCCGGAGAACGGCGCGATCGCATGGATGGCGTAGGTTTCGAGCTCGATCGTGAGCGGTTCCTGTTCACTTTCGAACTGCTCCGCGCATGCAGCGCAGAGGTGACCCGGCCTTTCGATGCGTGTGGAGCACGAGGGGCACTGCGCCGGCACCGCGAGCCGCTGGAACCCAATGAGCGCGCTACGCCAAGCAGTCCAGATCGTCAAGGAGTGCGCCTCGAGAGTGAACGGCAATTTTGCGGGACTCAGCATGATGCACCAGCGCGCGCGTCGTGCAGCCGACGGTCCATCAAAACCGCAGCAACATCCATTCCGGACGATCGTGGAGATCGGTCACCGAACTACACACGACGACCAAGGTCCCAAGGTCTGCGTTCGCGAGACCTTCTGACGAAGGCGATCTGAGAAGCATGTGGGCATCTCGATCGCGTGGTGAACAGTCTCGCAGCCGAGAAAGCCGGCTTCGTTCAATCGCCGGTCGTTTCGAATGTGAACGTGACCTCCGTGATGCGACCCCGCCAGTATGGTCGCGCTCCCGTGGGAGTGAGCCAGGCGACCTCGCCCTGGAGCGGCGCCTGCATCCCATCGCGCTCCGCGTAGTCCCAGAATCGGCCTTGCCAGGGCGTGGGAACGACCTTGCCGCCGACCGTCCGGCCCCTGGCTTCCGCGCGAACGCTCTCGATCAGCGCAGCCTCGTTGAACGTGAACAGCAGGGTCACGGTTCTTCCGCCGTCGGTCAGAGTGGCGCGGGAAGATCGATCATCGACGGGCTCCCACCGAACGCCCTGACCAGGAAGGAGAGCGGTCGGATACCACGCGGTCTCAGCGAAGAAGCGCATCAACTGGCCTTCCGCCATGTCATCGGACCCGCCCGCGTTCGCCAACGAGATAAGGCCCGAGAAAGCAGCGTGGAGCAGTCCCTCGCCCGCAACGTAAGCGTCGTGAACATGCACGGACATCCCGGGCGCCATCGCGATCCGCGCGTTCCAGTCGAATCCCGGCCGCTGCATGACCACCTTCTGATCCGACGTGAACGACTTCCATCGCGGGGCGGTCTCGCTCATGTCGAAGGTGCCCACGTGACGAATCCGCGCTCCTGCGACCATCGGGGCGCCTTCCGCAAGCGCGGTTCGGAAGAAGCGTTGGACCGGCCCAGGTAGACCCTCGAGTTCACCGAAGTCGACGAAAGGCGGTCGCACAGGGCGGCGGGCGGCGTCCAACCGAGCGCGCAACCGTCGCGTCTCCGATTCCCAGCGGCGCCGTCCCAGGAGCGTGGCGCCCGTGGCGAGGAGCACGACCGCACCGAGCACGAGAACGAGGACGTTCAACATAATCCACTCGCCCGATTCTTACGATTTGCATCCGGCCGCGCGTGAACCTGGTATACTTCACCCGCCGTGATTCCAACTGGCGGAGGAGCGTCTCGTCGACCAGGCGTTCCTACGCAATGTGCGCCGGAGCCCAGGATACCTCGACTGCGCGAGCCGCTCGCCATTTCCATTGGCCGACTGACGGTGGTTCGCGCACCGGTGGTTTCCGCCAGGAATGAGGTGACCTCATGAGCCGTGTCGTAGCGTCGGCTGCGTTCCTGCTCCTGACCGCCGTCCCGCTCGCCGAAACGTTTGCCGGTTCTGAACCGGTGATCACCTCCATCACGCCCGTAGCTCCTTTCCCGGGACAGTCGGTCTATGTAGAAGGCTTCGGATTCGGAGAGGACCCGGCAGCCTCCGCCATCGCCATCAACGGGGACTTCTTTCCGGTCGAGCTCACCCACTGGTCCGAGGGCCTGGTCATCTTCCACCTGCCCTACTTGCCCGGACAGCCGGAGCTGGTCATCGAGGTGTGGCGCGATCTGGTCCTGCCGAGCAATCCGGTTCCGATCAACCCGGACTTTCCGAGCCAAGTCTTCTTCGTCAGTCCGAAGCCGCAGGAGGTCGCTTCGGGATCCGAGCTGCGGGTGCGGGTCGCGCCCGAGTTCGACGGTGGTCACGTCCGAGATATGAACTTCTCCTATCGGCCCCACGGGGAAGGCCCCTGGATCCCCTTCGCTCGCGACGAGGATGGAAGCGGCGGAGGCGGAGGCACGACCACGTATGCAGGCGACGGCGACGGATGGTCGGCCGACCTCTCGCTGGCGGACTTTAAAGCCGGTGTATATGACCTGCGCGCGGAAACGGTCGACACTTTCGGCCAGCCAATGAGCGATGAGCGCTCCGTGCTCTACGATCCCACTCCCCTGGCTCCACATCTTCTCGACGAAGAATCCGAGTTGGGAGCCACGATTCAGGACGACGACGAGCTTCGCGTGGAAGTCGAGATGACGGATGAAGAGATTCGCGCGCTCGATCTCGCTCTGTTTCCCATCAACTGGCACATGCAGCGCGAGTTGAAAAAAGTGCGCCAGGATACGCTCCGGGTAATGGACAAGGAAGGGAACGACATTTCCCTTCACGCGTGCGGTCCCGCCGCCGCGGCATCGTGTTTGACCTGGTTCCGAGATCGATTTCCCGATCTGGACAAAGATCCCGCCGAGCTTGCGCGCAAGATCGCCAAAGCCGCCGGAACCGACTCCGAAGGAACCGATAGCGACCGGCTCGTCGCCGCCATCAAGAAGATTCTCAAAGACTGCGGCGTGGACGCGGACGACTGGGGCGTTTCCGAGGAGTACGACGGCAGCAAAGTGTACAAGGACATGATTCAGGGGCTGAACAAGGACGGCGCTGACAAGATCCTCTGGCTGCGCCAACGCAGCGACCAGGATGTGAACGGGGACGGCCGTGTCGACGACAAAGACGAGACCGGGCACTTCGTGACGCTGAGCTCTCGCGGCTCCCGGTATCGCGACGTGATGATCCCGCCGACCACTCACATCATGACGATCGAAAAGTACGTGGACTTCTTCAACCCCGCCACCGGCGAAACCGAGGAGTATCAGATCGACGACTCCAAGAGGCCGCCGGAGCTGATCGGATACGAGATGAA
>CAMPIC010000555.1 GCA_946886185.1 uncultured bacterium | reverse complement strand
ACGGTGACGAGCTGGAAAGCAGCGCATTGTTCGGCCTGGCGCTCGCGGCAGGAGATTTCGACGACGATGGTTACGACGATCTTGCGGTCGGCGCGCCGAGCTCCGATTACGACGCGACGCGCACGAACACCGGGATCATCTTCGTCTACGCGGGAGGCCCGAATGGACTCTCGTACTGGCACTACCTTTGGCAACCCTCGGCAGGCGGAACTCCCGAAACCGGCGACCGGCTCGGCTACTCGCTGTGCGTCGGCCAGCTCGACGGAGCTGCGGGTACCTACGAGGATCTCGTGGTGGGATCGCCGGGAGAGGACAGTTCCTCGGGGGCGATCTTCTACTGGACGGGCGGATCCAACGGCCTCCTCAACGGGACGAGCGGATATCGCAAGCAGTCGTCGTTCGGAGGAGCTAACGAAGCAGGCGATGAATTCGGCTACTCGGTCGCCACGGGTCAGGTGCAAGGCTCGTCGCAGGAAGAAATCATCGTGGGCTCTCCATTCCAGGACGTGGGCACGGCGGCCGACGCGGGAGTGGTGTGGGTGATCGTGGGAACTTCCTCCGGGCCGTCCGCCTCCAATGGCTACTTCATCCGACCTGATGAAGGCGACCTGCCCAACACTCCATATCCGTCCGGATGGTTCGGACTGGCGGTGGCGGCCGGCCGCTTCTATGGAGGCTCCTATGACGGAGTGGCGATCGGAGAACCGGGCCGCAGCTACTTCGGCCACCCGGAATCGGGCCGTGTCGTGGTCGGAAAAGGCACCGCCACCGGCCTGAGCTTCCAGGGGGCCAATGCCATTACGCTGTTCCAGGACGATGCCGGATGGCTCATCGGCGACGAGGACAACTTCGGCAAGGCGCTCGCCGCGGGAGACTACGATGCCTCGAGCGCATACGAAGATCTCGCCATCGGCTCCCCGGCGGACGACGCCAATGGAGGACCGAACGGCGCCGGTGTCGTTTCGATCCTATTCGGCGGATCGAATGGACCTGGTTCTCACGGTTACTACGGCTGGGCGCAAGATGCATGGAACGATCCGATCGAAGCGAATGACTCCTTCGGAACCGCGCTGGTTTTCGGGCGCTTCGAGAATGCCAATCGGAGGAGCCTCGCCATCGGCTCACCGGGAGAAGACACCTCTACCGGAGCGGTCTACATCGCCGCGCACTGGCGGCAGCGTCAGTATCCCAAGTATCAGACCGGGATCGCGCTCGATTGCGAGGGGAACTGGACCTATGCGCTCCGTCCGTACGAGGAAGTGTGCATCGCGAGCACGACCAAGATCATGACGGTGCTCATCGCCTGCGAGCGATCGCAGCTTCCCGCCGGAGATCCCCGCCGGGTGCCTCTGACTACGACGTATCAGGTGCCCGACTGGATCCGCAACCACATCGGCGGCTCCCTCTATGTGTTCGGAGATGAGCAGCGAGTGACGCTGGAAGACCTGCTCTACTGCTGCTTGTTCCCTTCCGGAAACGACGCCGCCTTCGCCATCGCCGATCTCTTGACCGGCAGCGACAACGATTGGGAAGGACAGTATGACAACACCGTCCAGGACTTCGTCGACGAGATGAACGATCGCGCGGCAGCCCTCGGGATGAGCCGCACCGAGTTCACCAATCCGGCGGGCCTCGACAAGGGCAGTCCGCATAGCTGCGCTTCGGACATGGCTCGGCTCGCGCGAGCCGCGATGGCGAACGGTCTTTTCGCCGACGTGTGCGGCGCGACCACCTACACCTTCGCGACCAGCGCGCTCAACGGCGCCGGCAACCGGGTCTCCTACAACGACACGATCAACTATGGATTCCTGCTCAATCTGCAGAACCACAACCCGGACTTTGCCGGCCTCAAGCCGGGCCAGACTCCCTGCGCGAAGGCGACCGGGGTCTACGCGGCGGAAGACCCGGACGGTTTCGGGTACGCCGCCACCTTCGGCACGCCGATCAGCAACAACAATTGGAACCCCTATCTCGCCGATGCGAACGCGGTCACGAACCTGGGGTTGGCGCGGTGCGGAGGCAGCGCGGCTCCTTCGGACGCGGTGGCGATGCCGTTGGGAGAGGAGCTTCCTCCCTTCCGCGTGGATTTCGGCGAGCTTTCCACGCATGCCGCCGCGTGGGGCGGCGGAGGCGGCCAGATGATGGCGCCGAACAATCCGCGCAACATTACCGAGATCGATCTGCTCCGGCCGGTGGGAAGTGGGCTCACTCGCTGCGACCTCGAGCTCACTCGCAGCGGCGAGCTGGAGCTGCCTCCGCTCAGTCGGGCGAATCTCGGGATCGGCCCGTTCCAATCGCATGGTCCCATCGTGCTCACGAACCACGGCGAAGTCATGGCGACCCTGCTCGTGACGACCCCGCAGTCAGGAACGCCGATGTACTTCAACGTTCCGGCGGGAGGTCAGGCGGTCATTCCCGCGCACTCCGGACCGCAGTCGTCGTGGAGCTACGTCGTTGAGAACCCGAGCCAAACCGCGACCGCGGTGTTCGGAGTCAGCGAGAGCTACGGATGGTCGCTGCAGAACATCCCCGTATCGCAGACTCCCTTCCTGAAGGTGCTGCTCCCCCACGACGACGAGTTCCTCGAGCAGTCGTTCCGCATTCAGGTTCGCGGAACCGATCCGACCGCCGGACGCATGGTGCATGTCTCGGTCCACGATCCGGGCGTGACGGCGGACGCGCCCGAGCTGGACGACGAGTGGATGCCCCATGAAGGAGGCCAGCTCCTGCCGGCGCTTCCGAATCCGTTCCGCACCTCCACGACGATCGCCTATGAGCTCGCGCAGCCGGGCGACGTGCGACTCGAGGTGTTCGACGCGGGAGGCCGTCAGGTCCGTACCTTCGAGCATCCGCAAGCACAGAGCGGACGTGGCCTCTTCGAATGGGACGGCACGAGCGACGCGGGTCATTCGGTGCCGCCGGGCGTCTTCTTCTACCAGATGCGCTTCGACGGCGCGGAGGTGGCGCGAGGACGCGTGGTCCGCATCCGTTAACCGAGATCGTCATCCGGGGGAGCAAGACGGGCTCTCCCGGATGTCGAAAG
>CAMPIC010000554.1 GCA_946886185.1 uncultured bacterium | reverse complement strand
GCGTACTGGAGGTCCAGTCCCAGGCTCGAACCGTCCCCCAACAGCGCGTAGAACGCCGGCAGATCTTTGGGAGTCGAAATGATGAGGATCTCGCGCAGTCCGCCCAGCATGAGAGTGGCGAGCGGGTAATAGATCATCGGCTTATCGTAGATCGGAAGGAGCTGTTTGCAGGCCACACGGGTCAACGGATCGAGCCGCGTTCCGGCGCCGCCCGCCAAGATGATGCCTTTTTTCTGGGGAGACATGGATTGGAAGTCTACTCCATTCCTCCGGAACGGAACAGCGGCCGGTGCGAGCCGCATCGGTTCGCCGCGCACCGTCCGGCGCAGGCGGCACGGTTCCTGCTGCCTCCCGGATCCGTGACGACGGTTCGACTCAGGAATCCCTCGCCTTCCGTGCCTGGAACGATCGCGCCTGGCGGTGCAGCCGGGTCGAGCGTGACCAGGGATGCGACCGGATCATTCGTCTCTGGGGGTGCGAGCGGGCTGAGCGTGCCTCGGGGTACGAGTGATTCGGGCGCGCCCCAGAGTACGGGCGGATCGGGCATGCCTTTCACGGAGGCGTGGGATCTCGACGAGGCGATCCGCAGCTATGGGCTGCCCGGATTCCGGCCGGGGCAGCGCGAAGCGATCGAGACGCTGTTCGTGCAGAAGCGGCTGCTCTACATTGCGCCCACCGGCGGTGGAAAGAGCCTCATCTATCAACTTCCCGCGACTCTTCTTCCGGGAACGACTCTGGTGATCTCGCCGCTCATCTCTCTCATGATCGATCAGGTCGCATCTCTCGGTCGCCGCGCGATCCCTTCCACCTTTCTCGCCTCGAGTCTGGGAGACGGAGAGCTGGGCCAACGCCTGCGTGGTCTCGGAGAGGGACGCTACAAGGTCGTCTTCATCACTCCGGAGCGGCTCACCTCGAAGCGATTCCGGGCGATCCTGGCGAGAATCGAGCGACCCCTCGTGGCGATCGACGAAGCGCACTGCATCAGCGAGTGGGGGCATGACTTCCGGCCGGAGTATCTGCGGATCGGAGAGCTTCTGCGTGAGCTTCCACCTCAGCGCATCCTCGCCTGCACCGCGAGCGCGACTCCGCGAGTCCGTGCCGAAATCTTGGAACGACTCGATCTCGGCGCGGACACTCCGCAGATCGTGCTCGGATTCGCGCGGCCCAATCTCGCATTGAGCATTCGCCGCGTGCGCAGCCGAGTGAAGAGAAACGCCGTGGTCGATGCGATGCTGCGCAAGACGCTCGGCACTCCCACGCGAGAGAGCTCGAAGCGCGGCGCCTCTCGTGCGCGCAGAGCCTCGAAGCGAGCGCGCGGCAAGGCTTCGGCCAAGACCGGACTGGGTAATGGCGCCGTCATCCTCTATGCCGCCACGCGCAGGGCCGTGGAAGCGGAAGCGCGCCGACTCCGCGAAGATGGGTGGGACTGCCAGGCCTACCATGCCGGACTCGCGCCGGAAGTCCGCGCCTCCGTCCAGGCCGGCTTCACCGCGGGCGCACTCAACGTGATCGTGGCCACGAACGCCTTCGGCATGGGGATCGATCGAGCCGACGTCCGCTTGGTGATCCACCTGGCTCCTCCCGGTTCGATCGAGTCGTACTACCAGGAGGTGGGTCGAGCGGGCCGGGGAGGCGAGCCTGCCCGGGGCATGCTTCTCGTCACCTCGCAAGACATCGCCATCCGCCGTCAGATGGTCACGCGCGCGGAAGTGGATGACTCCACCGAAGGGGCGGCAGCCCAAAAATCGGAAAGCGTCGAACGCCGGCGCGCCCTCTTCGACGAGATGATGCGCTGGGCGGAGGGCGGCCAATGCCGGCACGACGGAATGCTGCGCTACTTCGGAGAAGCCACCGGCCGATCGGGATGCGGCCGTTGCGACGTGTGCGTCCGAAAACGCAAGTGGACCTATCCCGCGCGCACACTCCGCCGGTTCCGGTCGAGCCTCGGATCCACGTCGAAAAGAAATGCCTGACGGACTTAATCGCCCCGATCGAGCAGCAGCGGAAGGTGCGTAAGCATCGGCGCGCCGGAAGACCACGAACCCAGCGTCGCGAAGCCGAACCGTTCGATGAGGTGGAAGCAGGAGCTCCGGTCAGGCTCCCCAAACGACGCCGGGGTGTACATGGTCTCAGTTTTCGCGAATCACCAGATCGACCCGGCGATTGCGCTGGCGTCCTTCCTCGCTGGTGTTCTCCGCGACCGGCCGACTCATCCCGAACCCTTCCGAGGTCATGCGGCTCGCTTCCACTCCCTGGGCGACCAGGAAGTCGAATACCGCCTTCGCGCGCCGCTTCGACAGGTCGAGATTGTACGCTTCGGTTCCCACGTTGTCGGTGTGCCCTTCCACGGCGATCTGCATCTCCGGGAACTGATTGAGGATCGTGGCGACGCGAACCAGCGAGAACTCCACGTCGCGCTTGAGCGTCGCCTTGTCGAAATCGAACAGGATGTCGGCCAGGCTGACGATCGTTCCACGGGCATCCTGCCGGATTCGAGCGAACTTGCCCTCCAGCGACGTGAGCGCCTCGTACATCTCCTGCTGCCGGCTTTTTGCCTCGGAGCGCATCTGCTCGAGCTGACGGCGCAGGTTGTCCTGCAGACCGCGCTCCAGATCGAGAGCCGCGGCGCGGGCGGCGTCGGTCGCCTCGCCGATCTGGGACGCGCGCGTGGTTGCCTGCACGCACACGCGATCCGCGTTCTCGCGCCGGATCCTCGCTTCCACTTCCTGAAGAGTGCGAGCCGCGATGTGCAGATGCTGCATGCGGGGCTCCTCCTTGATCCCCTTCGCCGAGGCGGCCTGCACATGCCGGTCGAACGTCCCCTGCAAATCCGCCACGCTGACCTGCTGCTGCTCGGCAATCCGCACCCACTCCTGCCATTGCCGGATGAGGGCATCGGCGGGGGCCACGGGCGGCGCGGGCCGATCGAGCATGGTCGGCGGAAGCGTGAGCATCACCTCGTCGGTTCCCGGCACTTGCCGCGGAATCGGCGCCACCCGCGAGACCACGTTCTCGGTCTGTTCCAGCGAGTAGATCGCCTCCTG
>CAMPIC010000553.1 GCA_946886185.1 uncultured bacterium | reverse complement strand
CGGGATCCTGCTCTTCGCGGGACAGCGATTCGAGCCGGCTCGCGATCCCATCGTCGTTGCAGAAGTAGGCGGGTAGATCCGGTCCCAGCGCGATCCGCGCCGCGCCCGTCAAAGTGGCGAAGTCGATCAAGAGATCCGGTTTGTCCGTGACGGCGTCCGCGATCGCGTCGCAGAGGATCAGGCGCCCTTCCGCGTCGGTGTTTCCGATCTCCACGGTGAGGCCCTTGCGCGAACGCAAGACATCGAGGGGACGAAACGCGTTTCCCGCGATCGCGTTCTCGACCGCCGGAACGAGGACACGGAGTCGGACTGGGAGCTTCGCGTCCATGACCATGCCGGCGAGGGCGAGGACATGGGCTCCTCCGCCCATGTCTTTCTTCATGAACTTCATACCGGGAGCCGGCTTGATGTCGAGCCCGCCGGAGTCGAACACCACTCCCTTTCCGACGAGCGCGATCTGCTTCACACGGCGGGAGCCGCCCCGCGTGGTTTCACGCGGCGCTCCATTCCAGGAGAGATCGATCAGACACGGTTCGTACGCGCTCGCGCGGCCGACTGCGTGGATCAAAGGATAGTTTTTGCGAAGCAGCGCTTCGCCCGAGGTGATGGACACCTTCGCCCCGTGCGCCTGCGCGACCTTCTTCGCCGCTTCGCCCAGGGCGGCCGGCCCCAGGTCCTCCGCGGGTGTGTTGACGAGATTGCGCACCAGGTAGACCGCTTCGACCGTGCGCTTCACCATCGCCCGGTCGGCGCGCGCCGGCCACACCAGCTTGGCCCGCTTCGCCTCCGATTTCTTGTAGCGATCGAATGCGTAGCCGGCCAGCGCCCAACCCACCGCGGCCTGGCTGGCCGCGTTGGCATCGAGCTCGGAGTCGATCACATAGCTGCCCGCAGGAAGTGAGCTCGCGAGGAAGGCGAAGGTCCATGGACCTGCATCCGCCTCGATCCCTGCCAGGACCCGTTCCATCGGCCCTTTCGAGCTCGGCAGGAGCAAGAAGGTGTTGGCGGCCGCCGAGAACCCGGTGCTCCCGACCCATCCGCGCACGCGCGCACTCTGTCGGGAGAGCCAACCGGGGAATGTCTCGCTCGTGAGCGGAGTGATACGAATGGTGTCGGCGAGAGGGCGTGGAATCAGGCTCGAGATGGTCTCCAAGCTCCGCTCCTTCCATGAGACCGGTACCAGGACCAGCGGGGTAGAGAAGTCGATTGACGACGGAGCATAGCACAAGCTTCCGTTGACGCTGCTCGCCGGGATCCAGAGAATGTGCGCTCCGCGTTCGAATCGAACTCGAAGCGAGAGACGAGATTGCCACTTCGACATTGCCTCGCCGGGGCGCCTCGCCGCGTTCCGATCGAGGGTGAAGCGTGAGACGACAAGGAGGTGCTCGTGTTCCTGAATTGCTCGATGCCGAGTTCGACCTGCCGCAACGTCAGGCGGCTTCGAACCGGCGCGGCAGCCTGCGCCTTCCTGCTCTTGGCGTGCGCTTCGCCCGCTGCTGCGCAAACCGTGACGAGCGCGAACCTGCGCGACGTCCTGACCGATCTCCTCCGAGGCGGCATCCTCCTGGCTCGCCCGCAGGAAGGGGCAGATCACTCGGCGCACTTCATCGGCGAGGATTCACGCCAGTTTCAGGTCGTCGAGCAGGTGAATTCCGAGATCGCACGGCAGCTCAACACGGTTCCGCTGTCCTCTTCTGCGGGAGGGTTCGTCTTCGAGATCGATCCCGCCCTCGGCCTGCCGGTTCGGCAGTCCCAGAGCTTCGGACCGATCTTCGCGGAGCGGCCGCTCACGGTGGGACGCGGGAAGTTCAATCTCGGGCTCAACTACAATCGCTACACCTTCGACAGGTTCGACGGGCTCGACCTTCGCGACGGCGAGATCACGCTGCTGTTCGTGCACGAGGATGTCGGACTTCCCGACTCTCTGGACTTCCTTGCGGAAGGAGATGTGATCACCTCCAACCTGTTCCTCAAGATCAACACCAGCGTCACTTCGTTCGTCGCGACCTATGGAGTGGCGGATCAGTTCGACGTCGGGCTTGTCGTTCCGATCGTCGACATCGACGTCAGTTATTCGGCGGTCGCACAGATCCAGCGCCTCTCGACGTATCAGACTCCCGGCACGCATCAGTTCCCCGAAGGGAGCGCCGGAAAGACGATCGCGTACTCCGGGAGCGCCCAGGGTCTGGGAGACATCACGCTGCGGGGGAAGCTGAAGATCGCCAGCCAGTCGGCCCTGGCCCTCGCGGGCACTGCCGAGGTGCGATTCCCCACCGGGGATGAGCTCGACCTGCTCGGCACCGGGGCGTATCAGGGAAGGGTTTCGTTGCTCGCCGCGGTGCCTGGGAACAGCATCTCTCCCCATGTCAACCTCGGCTACGCGGTGGCGAGCGGGAACACTCTTTCCGATGAGGTCGATTATCGATTGGGGCTCGACTGGGCGGTGGATCCGAAGATGACGGTCGCGGCCGATCTGATCGGGCAGACCTTGCTTTCCGCGGACCGCGCGTATCTGGGGAAGGAGTCGCATCGGTTCACCGATCCGCAACAGGGTCGCATCCTGAGCGCGCAGTTCCCCGTGCTCTTCCAGGAGTCGGATCAGGTACGCAACCGGCTGCAAGCCGCTTTGGGCGCGAAGATCAACATCACCGGAAACGTCTTGATCTCCGGGTCAGGATTGATCGGATTGAGCGACGACGGATTGACCGACGATTTTTCCGCGATGGCCGGAGTCGATTACAGCTTCTGACCGGCACACGGTTCGATCAGTCGAGCACGATCAGCTTCGTCGAAGCGGACGAGTCTCCTGCTCGCCAGCGCGCGAAGTAGATCCCCGGGGTCACCGAGTCGCCGCTGCGCGAGCGGCCGTCCCAAAAGACCGCTCCGCTGGCGGGCGCGGGGTCGAGCCGCTGCACCATGGCGCCGGCGACGTCGAAGATCTCGAGCGCGGCGCTTCCGCGAACGGGCGGCGCGAACAACCAGGCTCCTGCGGAGGTGGGATTGGGCGAGGCCACCAGCAGGGGTGCGGGACCGGCCGACCAGGTCCATCC
>CAMPIC010000552.1 GCA_946886185.1 uncultured bacterium | reverse complement strand
GAGGATCCATCTGATCCTGAAGCTGATCTCACCAGAGGATCCATCTGATCCTGAAACGGATCTCACCAGAGGATCCGTCGATCCTGGAACGGATCTCACTGGAGGATCCATCTGATCCTGGAACGGATCTCACTGGCGGAGCCAGCTGCTCTTGAAACCGATTCGGCACGTTCCTGGTATGGAGGTTGTAGAGTCCCGCGCGGTTGACCCGCTCGGGAGCGGTTGTTACGCTCGCGGCGCAATTCGTTGCCGCACTTGGAGAATCGAGGGGGAACCGCATGCGGACACACATACCCTGGATGGCCGGGTTGGCCGTGAGTCTCGCGCTCTGTCCTCCCGCGCTCGCGCAGAACAAGAAAGACGCGAAGGTCTTCGACCCGAACGAGCAGTGCGATCGGCAATATCAAATCGGTCTCGAGTACGTGAAGAACGCCAGACTGATCGACGCGAAGGACGCGTTCACCGTCGTGGCCGAGGCCTGTCCTGACCGTCTCAACCCGCATCTGCAGCTCGGGAACATCGCGCTTCAGCTCAAGGAGTACGACCAGGCGATCCGGCATTTCGATCGCGCGCTGGCCATCGACTCCACCAACGCGGAGGTGCAGGAAGCGGTCGCCTACGCCCTCACCGCGACCGGCAAGGTAGAGGAAGCAGAGGCCCGCTATCTGAGTCTGCTGCGCGCCGATCCGAACCGAGCAGGCGCCCTCCGCAATCTCGCCTTCAGCTACGAGCAGCAAGGCCGAGTCGACGAAGCCATCATGCTCTACGCCCGGGCGATCGAGGCCGATTCCACCGTCGCCGCCGAGCTGGAAGAGAAGCTCGCCCAGCTCTACCTGAACCAGAAGGCGTACGACCAGGCGCTTTTCTACTATCGGAAGCTGCTGGAGAGGAATCCGGACAATCTGGACGTGCTCGGCAAGGTCGCGTATTTCCACTACAAGATCAAGGATTACGAGGGAGCGGTGCCGCTCTACGAGCAGCTCCTCCAGAAGGACGCGCAGTCGGCCAACGCGCTCAGCTACCACAAACTGCTCGCGTTTTCCCTCGGCAAGCAGGAGCGCTACGAGGATGCGGTCGAGCATCACGAATTCATCCTGCAAGCCGAGCCGGACGACATGAACAACTACTACCAGTACGGCAATCTGCTCGTGGACATCGGGCGCCTCGATCGCGCCGAGGAACTCGCGCGCGCCGGCCTGGCCAGGAACGCGTCCTGGGGCTGCCTCCACTATCTCCTGGGGGAGGTCGCGGAGGATCGCGCTGCCGTGAGTCAGAATGCCAAGAACTGGGATGCGGCACGGAGCCTGTACAAGCAGGCCCAGGGCCACTTTCAATCCGCCGTGGGCGACGCGCAATGCGGCGCCAATGCGACCAAGCAGGTGGAGCGTCAGGGTCAGCTCCTCGAGCGGCTCGCCAAGCTGCAGGAGCAGGCGGAGACCACCGGGGCGCTGCTGAGAGAGGGCGAGTGAACACCGATCGGCGCGTCCTGGTCGCGATGAGCGGCGGAGTGGACAGCTCCGTGGCCGCCGCTCTGCTGCGCGAGCAAGGTTGGGACGTCGCCGGCGTCACCTTCAAGCTGTTTTGCTACGGAGAGTCCGGCAAGGAAGAGCGCGCCTGCTGCGGCCTGGAGGGAGTGCGCGACGCGCAGTCGGTGGCCGCGCGCATCGGAATCCCGCACACCGTCCTCGACATGGTCGACCTCTTCCGCGAGCGCGTGCTCAACGACTTCGCCTCCGAGTACGGACGAGGCCGGACTCCGAATCCGTGCGTGCAGTGCAACACGCACGTCAAATTCGGTCCGCTGCTCTCCTGGGCGCGCCGTCACGGGTACTCGAAGGTTGCGACCGGCCACTACGTACGCTCGAGAGCGTGCACGGTCGACGGGGAGGAGACCGTGCTCCTGGAACGTCCTGCCGATCCGGACAAGGATCAGAGCTACGTGCTCTGGGGAGTTCCCGCGGAGGTGATCCGCCACACTCTGTTTCCACTCGGTGAGCTCGCGAAAGGAGAAGTGCGGGAGCGCGCGCGTTCTCTCGGCCTCCCGGTCTGGGACAAGGAAGACAGCCAGGACATCTGCTTCGTCGACGGGCGCGGGTACGTCGAAGTGCTGCGCGAGATGCTGGGCGAGGAGCACGCGCTGTTTCAGCCCGGTCCCGTACGCACGACGGATGGCGAGATCAAGGGAGAGCATCCGGGCCTCGTGCATTACACGGTCGGACAGCGGCGCAAGGTGGGGGTCACCCACACCGAACCGCTGCACGTCACCCGACTCGAGCCGCAGACGAACACGCTCGTCGTCGGAACGGCGGACGATTTGCTCTGCGAGTCTCTCGAAGCGGAGGATCTGAACCTCTTCGTCTCGCCGCAGCATTTGTGCGCGGGGCCGGTGGAGGTGAAGATCCGCTACCGCCACGAGCCGGCTCCCGCGCGCATCGAATGGCTCGAGGAGGGACGGGTGCGCGTTTGCTTCGACGAGCCGCAGCGTTCGGTGGCGCCCGGCCAATCGTGCGTCATCTATCGCGATCGCCTGGTGCTCGCGGGGGGACGGATCTGTCCCTCCCGCAGTTAGCTTCCCTGGCTACGTGGCTACGTGGCTACGTGGTGGTGACTCATCGAAGGGCTGTTCCTCCCAAGCGACGCCGATTTCGAATCGTCATGATCGGTCTCGCGTCGTCCTGCTTCGAACTGGATTCCTTCTTCGCTGATTGTCGACGCTTCAGTTCTTCACGCGCTCTGCCCACGATGCGTCGAATCGTTGCTCTGCCAGCTCGCCCGCGCGCGTTGGCGGTTTGCTCATCGGTGCGACGGGCGCTGTTCCGTCCACCGATCGCGGTAATCTCGGCGAGGTCGCGCTGCCAGATGGCGCTGTCGAGAGCAGGCGGTCACAGCCTTCGCCGCGCCCTCTCCGGCCGCGATGCCGTCTGCTTTGGGCTTTCCATCCGGAAGGCGCATCAGGGCAGCGGCGTATTCCGCTTCGATGGCGAGCGACTCCGCCGGTACGAGCGCCAAGAGCGCGGTTCGCGTCGCGGCTTCGACCGCCGCCTCCCACGAT
>CAMPIC010000551.1 GCA_946886185.1 uncultured bacterium | reverse complement strand
ATTCACCACTCCGCCGCGATCCATTCCCGCGCGCGGCCCACCTCTCCGCCGTGACCAACGTCTGCGTGGCGATTCACCACTCCGCCGCGATCCATTCCCGCGCGCGGCCCACCTCTCCGCCGTGACAAGCCTGCCCGCGTCAGAGCGTGAAGGCGAACTCGTCGACGATCGCGCCGGGAAGGCGCCCGCTCCTCGTGGAGCGGCCGCCGTACGTTTCCGAGTCGAGGATCAAGTCCCGCTCCTGAGTCAGACCCAGCAGGTTCTGCCCGAGCACCCGGTAGATGCTCTCGTCGAACCGCATCACGTTGACTGGGGCGACGATCTCTCCGTTCTCCACCCAAAGCGTGGCGAAGCGCGTCATCCCGGTCATCCGGCACGCCGGCCGATCGGAGAAGTTGAGATACCAGAGGTTGTTGATGTACAAGCCGGTCCCCAGCTCCTGCAGCACTTCCCCTTGCGCAAGGCTGCCCGGAGCCATGTCGATCGAGAAGGGACTCTCTCCACTCCCTGCGCCGTTGGTGGGAACGCCGTATTCCTTGGCCGATCGGGGCGAGGCGAGGCAGTTGCGGAAGCAACCCTGCTCGATCAACGACACCTTGGCGGGGCGGATGAATCCCTGGCTCTGGAAGTCCGGTGCGATCCCTTCCGCGGTGTTCTCGGTGATCTCGACCGAGGGATGGAGAGTGGCGTCGCCTTCCACCATACGGAGCAGCGGAGTCTGCTTGGTGCGATGGTCCTTGAGACCGAATCCACCCCAGGAGACGGTGTTCAACAGCTCATACAGCGCCACGGGAGACAGGTAGACGCGATAGCGCCCCGGATCGATGGTGCGGGGAGACCGCGCGAGCACTTCCAGCTGCCGCGTGGCGGAGCGCATGCGCGCGTCGAGGTCGGCGTCGTTCCACACGAACCCAGCGTAGGCCGACTTCACCGCCTTGTCGGCGTTGTGATAGAGCGACCAGTCGAGATTGAAGCTGTAGGAGCTGAACCAATTCCGCTGGCCCAGAGAGTTCGCGAATCCGGCGTGGATACCGCCGGCGGCATAGATCCCGACCAGATCCTTGCCTTCCCCCCGTCGCACCACCGCGTTCACCGCATGCTCGCGCGGCGGGAGATCGGAGCGATCGATCCGCTCGCTCGAGCGCACTTCGGTGGCATAGAGCAGGTAGGGATCCTCACTCAGATGAGGCACCATCTCGCGTTGGTCTTCCACCAGCCTGCGCAGGCGCGGGCGATCGATCTCCAGATCGCCGCTCAAGGTGGTCGACGCGGCGGCGTGGCGCCTGCCCTGGATCAGGTCGATCGAGACGACGCGCTGCTGCACGCTTCCAGCCTGCCGCACTCGATTGTGATTGAACCGGACGAAGTCGGAATCTTCCGCGGTGTAGCTGGCGGTCCAGACTTCCTCGCCGCGCATGAGCGACTGGAGATAGTCGGCGATCTCATAGAAGTAGTCTCGCATGCTCACTCGCCCCCGAAGACGTCGACGTCAGCGAACAGACAGGCCGGAGACGCGTGTCCGACCCGAACGCTCTGGTTGGGCTCTCCCTTGCCGCAATTGGGAGTGCCGAGGACCTCGAACGTGTCGCGGTTCCCCACTCGCTTGAGATTGCGCCAGAAGGTCGCCGAGATTCCACGGTAGTTGGGCTTCTTCACCACATGGGTGAGCTTGCCGTTCTCGATCATCCGACCCCACTCGCATCCGAACTGGAACTTGTTGCGCGAATCGTCGATCGACCAGCTGTTGTTGGTCCTGAGATATACGCCGCGCTCGACGCTCGCGATCATCTCTTCGAGGCTCGACTTCCCTGGCTCGAGGTTGAGGTTCGCCATCCGGTCGATGGGAGGGCGATTCCAGCTGCAGGCGCGCGCATTGGCCACGCCCGCCATGTGCAGGCGAGCCTGTGAGATGGTGGCGCCGAGGCCCCTTTCGAGAATTCCTTTGCGGATGATGAATTCCTTGCGCGCCGGCAGTCCTTCATCGTCGAAGCCGTAGCTCGCGAACTGATTCGGGATCGTCGGATCGTAGGTCACGTCGAGCAGGTCCGAGCCATAGCGATAGGTCCCGAACATGTCGGGAGTGACGAAACTCGTGCCGGCATAGTTACGCTCGTCTCCCAGGATGCGATCCAGCTCGAGAGGGTGGCCGATCGACTCGTGGATCTGCAGGATCATCTGATCGGGATCGAGGAGCAGATCCATCTTCCCGGTCGGGCAGTTGGGAGCGGCGAGCAGGATGAGCGCTTCCTCCGCGAGCCGGGGCGCGGCGTCATGGAAGCCGATGTGCGCGAGCACCTCCAGACCGCCTTGCCGGCAATAGCCGCGCCCTCCGAGCGAACGGGTCTGCGTCTCCGGCCCTTCGTTCGCGGTCGCCGCGAGCGAGGGCACGACCTGGCGAATATGCTGCTCGACTCTGCCGCCGTCCGCCGTGAGATAGACGCTGTCGGTCTCCGTGTACCACACGGATGCTTCCCAATCGACGATACGCGGATCGACTCCGAGGCGCGCGCTCTCCCGCCGCAGCAGATCGATCTTGTCCTCGAGCGACATTGAGTCCCAGGGGATCTCGACCGGAGAGCGATACTCCCCCTTGGAGCTCGGCATCGGGAGGGCGGAGAAGTCCACGATTCCGCTTCCCGCAGTCCGCTTCGCCCAATCGCGCGCATCCGCGGCGGCGCGCGCCAGACCACTCTCGCTCAGGTCGGAGGTCGCGCCGTAGCCGATGCCTCCTTCGTGCACGACCGTGATCATCGCTCCCATGTCGGTGGAGTTCTGAACCGGTTCGAGCACATTTTGACGCACCTGCACCATCTGGTCCCGCTCCTCCACATACCGCAGAGAGCAGAACTGCACCGGCGGAGCGATGCTTCGAAACCGTTTTTCCAGATTTTCCAACATGGTGGCTCCTTCGAGAAAACCTCAGGGCTCCGGACCCAGACAGGAGGGTACGAGATGCCCGAAGCGCCGCGCCACACGGAAACTGACGACGCGCCCCACTAGCGAGGGCAGCCGAACCTCTCGAAAGGAGCGCGCCGAAGACACGCCCAGGGATATGCG
>CAMPIC010000550.1 GCA_946886185.1 uncultured bacterium | reverse complement strand
TGTCCTGCCATAGCTGCGAGAGCGCCCGCAAGGTGGACTTCTGCTCCGTCGAGAACGGGTTCATGAGAGATCCCGAAGGTACTTCATCCGTACTTGTTCGGCAGCTTCGCGGGACCGTTCGGTCCCTACCAGCAGCAACTCGCTGTAGATCAGGAGAGCCGGAGCAATGTGAGGCGCGGGCCGTTCCTCGAATGCGATCGGTCCAGGAGCGCGGACGAGGATCAGTCGGCCATCGTCCTTCGGAAGCACGCGAAGCGACCTAGTCGGCTCGTCGAGGCCTGGACCGACGTGTAGAACGGTTTCGTCACCACGGAAGTGACCTAGCAATCGGTAGGCCGCAGCTCCGCCTCCCCAAGCCCACGGGGTATCGAGGCCCTCCAACGTTCGTTCGAGTCTAGCCGTGAGCTGTTCCGGATCGCGTTCGGCGCCCTCGAATCGGCCAATCGCGAGGCGAGGCCGCAACATGTCGCTGTAGCCAAGAATCCACCTGTCCAGAACGCCGGTCGTCTTCACCTGACGACCTGTGGCACTCTTCAGAACCAGCCCCGCCTTTTGAAGCCGGTCCAATGCCTCGGCTGCCGTCGTTTTTTTGAGACCAGCGAGATACGCCATGTGACGGATGGGAGCCCGCACGAGTTCCTCGCGAAGCAACAAGGCGAAGAGCAATTGATAACCGTTGGCAGTGATCCGGCCGTACTCGCTCGAAGTTGATTTGATCCTCTTGCGTCCTTCTATGTGCGCGACATACTCCCCCCCGATCGCTAAGCGGCAGTTTCCCGCTTCGTCGACATAGTTGACGTCCGCCTCCGCAAACAGACGTCCCAGCGCCGTAGTCACGAACGGTGCAAAAACGATCCAGGTGCCCGGAGGATCACCTTGCGTTCTGGAGATGATTCGTTCAGCCATGGCGCGGTTGAGCACACCGGCCTTTTGCTCTATCCGAAGCCGCGAGCGTTTCCGTGAGGGTGTTCGCAGATCGAGCATCGCATCCGCGGAGCCACCGGTTGCGGATGACACGAGACTGGCGTCCATGACGAACGGCAGAGACCGAAGCACGTTCAGATACCGGAATAGACTCATGTCCGGAAATATAGAGCGTCCGAGTCATCCGGACAAGCCACTTTTCCGGACAAACCAAAGAGTCTCAGAATGGTTGCACGCATCAGGCGGCAAAAGTGGGCAGTGCGCCGGTGCACACCATCGAGGAGCTGTTCGGGCGCTCGGTTCTCAACGACTTTGCGGAGCTCTCGGCTGACCTGAGCAACACCCGAATCAACCACACTCTCGGCTGTCTGTGCGGCAATGAGTTCAACACGACGATGTCGCCGGCCGCCTCTTCGCGACGGTCGTGGATCGTCCGATGACGGTGGGGACGCACTTGGTGAGTTGGGATGGGACGGGCGATTCGGGGCGTCGCCTGGCGAGCGGGCTCTACTTTCTACGACTCGCGACCGCGAGCGAGGTGGAGTCTCGTAAGGTGTGGGTGGCGCGGTAGCGCTATCTCAGATCCAGCGCGTCGGTGACCTCTTCCGGCTGCCACAAATCACCGTTCGGTTTCAGCCCCCTTCTGCATTCCTCATCAAAGCCCGTGGAATGCGAGCCCATACGAACCAGTTCCGCCCCAAAAGACGATGGAGGTCAACGATGACGGCTCCGCTGCCGATCGCGCTGCAACTTGCTCCCCAGGACAAGGGGCCGAAGCATTTCCGAGCCGTAGGGTTCTGTGTCTGGGTCGCCCTGATTGCTCCGCTGATCACCGGCTTGCCCGCATGGGCCACGCCCTGCGTACTGTCTCCCAAAGAAGGAGCGTTCCCGCCACACATTTCGAACGCCGCGACCGAGCTCAACGCGCACCAAACCGATGCGCCTTGCGGGCTCGGCCACCGCGCCGAGCGGGCCTACCAGAACAAGCGAGACATCGAGGCGGGGCTGTTGAGCGAGGAGGACGCGGCCGCCCGGGGCGGGAGCGCGCTGACCGGTGAGGGCAGCATCGTGGTGCTTCCGGCGCTCTATGCCAATTCCCCCCCAGAGCCGTGGAACGTGAACTCGCTGGAGGTTCAGCTGTTCGTCTTTTCCCAGACCGGGACTCTCAACGACTACTACCGCGAGGTTTCCTCCGACGCTTTCGGAGTGGATGGCCAAGTCATGGGATGGGTGCGTGTTTCCCAAGACGACACCGACTACGAAGGACAGGACAATGGACTCGACGGCGGTGCCGGTGCGCTCCTGCTCGAAACGCTGGCGCTCAACGATGGAATCATCGACTTCCGACAGTTCGACAACGATGGTGCCGACGGCGTGCCGAACTATGGAGACGATGACGGCTTCGTCGACCAGGTCTTCATCGTTCATCCGGAGATGGGCGGGGAGTGTGGCGGGAGCAACAACATCTGGTCGCATCAGTACTACTTCGACGCATGGCATGGGTACCAGTTCGTCACCAACGATCCCAAAGTAGGCGGCGGGTTCATCAGGATCAACCGGTACGCCATGGTTCCGGGTTTGAGCTGCACCGGCGGAATGATCGAGATCGGAGTCTTCGCCCACGAGTTCGGTCATGCGATCGGGATCCCGGACCTTTACGACACCGATGGCGACATCACCGGAGATTCCAACGGAATCGGATGGTGGGGCGTGATGGGAGCCGGCAATTGGAACTCGCCAACCAGCCCCGCGCACATGACCGCCTTCACCAAACACCGGCTGGGCTGGTTGGACTATCTCGTGGTCGACAATGACCTGCCCACTCTCTGTCTCCCGCCGGCGGAGACGCGCGCCACCGCCGCCCAGGTCTGGTCCTTCGGAATGCCCACCAGCGAGTATTTCCTGGTCGAGAATCGTCAAAGGATTGGATTCGACTCGCAGCTTTCCGCAGAGGGCCTCGTCATCTACCACATAGATGAGGAAGTGTACGAGAGCAAGCGAAGCGCCAACCGGGTCAATGCCGACGAGACCCACAAGGCGATCGATGTCGAGTGCGCCGACGCCTTCACTTCAGAGCACACCACGGACGCCGATGACCTGGATGCGTCCAACAATCGCGGGGACGCCGGCGACCCTTGGTGTCTAGGT